>JABHEX010000362.1 GCA_018676385.1 Akkermansiaceae bacterium | reverse complement strand
TCGATCCCTTACGTCCGCGCATGCCGCCATTCCAGCGCCAACCATTCGGTCCGTTGTCGTGGAAAAACACCACGATCGTGTTGTCTGCAATGCCGAGGTCGTCGAGTTTCTTCATCAGACGTCCGACATTCCAGTCGATATTTTCACACATCGCGAGAGCGGCACGGGTGTGGCTAACCAATTCACTTTTTGGCCTGGTGGCACGCTGGGCTAATTTATTTTCAGCGTGTCGCTGCCAATACACATCCGGCACCTGCATCGGGGAATGCGGTGTGTTGTAGGGCAGATAGGCAAGGAATGGTTTGTTGGCTTTCGCGTTCGACTCAATAAACGCCATCGCTTTGTCGGTGAAGTCATCGATGACAAATCCCTTGCCCTTCACGATGCTGCCGTTGTGTTCAAGCATCGGGCTGAAGTAGTGCGCCCAGTGACCTGAGCAGAACCCGTAGAATTCCTCGAACCCCCGTCCGTTCGGGTGATACGGATACTGCATGCCGTTGTGCCATTTGCCAAAGGCCCCGGTCGCGTATCCGGCGGCCTTAAACGTGTCGGCGATGGTGTGCTCGTCGAGGTTCAGTCGCTCACCACCGGCTGATGTCGAATACACACCACCGCGTTGGTGATAGCGTCCAGTCAGGAATTCCGCACGGGTGGGGGAGCATACCGGGCAAACGTAGAACCGGTCAAACTGCGCGCCTTCCTTGGCAAGGCGATCCAGGTTCGGCGTTGAGAGGTTCTTGTTTCCGTGCAGACTGAGGTCGCCCCAGCCTTGGTCATCGGTGAGGACAACGACGATATTCGGTTTTGCCGCGACAACCGGCGCAGTAACGAATGCGAAACAGGCGAGGAGGATAAAAAAATGCTGAGATGTCATCATTGGTGGAACGATCATTAACATTGATCCGTATAGTGGCGCAACGTTAGGTTTATTGTTTACAAGCTCAGACAAATCCCGAAAGTTTTCCCATCCACATGAAACATCAATTAGTCTCCACATTACTAGGCCTCGCCTTGGCCGCTGCCGCCCAAGCTGCTCCGCTCAGTTACAGCGAAAACCAACTCAGCAATGGTATCGTTTCCGTTTCTTTTGAAAAAGACGGCACGTTCTCAATCCAAGATGCCAAAACCAAGGAGGCGTTACTTTCGAAGTCGCGATTCTGGTTACCGCGAGGAATCAAGGGCAACGTGGTCAAGGTCTCTGCCGAGGATATCCAAGGTGCGCTGGGCAATGGTAAACGGGTTACTCTTGAGGTGAGCGAGTTCGACGAGCACGGCGTTCACGGCCAGTATGGTCGCACCTCAGCCAAACGACTCTACACCTACGCACTATACGAAAACCACCCGGCTTTGGTTTGTGGTTTCGGTCTTAAGCTACCCAATTTTCTTAGCCACCGATTACGCGAAAGCACACCACTCTCTGGAGGAAAACTCTTCGGAGGTGAGAAGATGGAGAAAGCGATGACGCTCAACGGCTCCGCAGGTGCCATCAAAACAGTCGTGACTCCCGGACTGGATCGACGAAGCGCCAACAGCCTAGCACTCACCGGTGTGGTCGATGGCAAACGCCGCACCGCCGTCTGGGGTGGTCTTGGCAACGAGGCATTCGGAAAGTTTGCCATGCTCCAGAATGGATCGCCTACTTTTTATGCCCAAGATCCGATCGGCCGACTCGTCGACGAGGATGAAACCTACATGCCGAAAGACACGTTTTACATCGATGTGCACACCCGTGAGCCATTCGACGCGTTAGAGCGATACGGCCTGGCAATGCGGGCAGCCAACAATGCCTCGCCCAACATCTATGATTTTCCAGTGCTCTGTGGCTGGAGTGTCGGTAACATCAGCAAGCTTCCGGGCGTCAACAGCTCCGCCAAACTCATCAAAGAACTCGAGCACGCAAACAAGTGCGGGCTGACCAAATACACGAAAGTTTCTCTGCGCCTTGAGCCGGACAAGTATCACAACGATACCGAGCAAGGATGGTGGGACGATGCCCACATGCAGCAGTATAAACACCTGGTTAAGCCATACGAAAGCATCGCCAAGTGGAGTAAGGCAATGAATGCCAACAATGGTATTCCATACATCTACATGCAGCTCGGTATGCCATCAGATGATTTTGCCAGAAAATACCCTGAGTGGATGCTCTTCAGCGACGGCTCGGAAGTGGATCGCGTGGCGCCCCAGATCCCCGGTAGGCGGAAGAACCGCCACAAGCACCGCCATCACCAGCCATATGTTACTTTTGACTACACCGATAAGGTATTTTCCAAGCACTTCGTCAAGGTGTGGAGTAAACTACACAACGATGGTATCCAGGGTGTGAAAGTCGATTACCCTGCCACCGCATGGCGACCCGAAGGTGGCTTCGATGATCGCTACGCTACCACGAACAGTGCCTACCGCCGCGCTTTCGCCCTGCTGCGTGAGGCATTCGGCAAGGACGGCCTGATCGACGAGCGTAACCTCGGAGAGTCGTCCCGACCATGCCTTGATGTCACTGCCGGTATCGTCGATACCCAGCGCACCTGGGCAGATTCTAACAAATACGTTCCCGCGATGATTTCCATCAGCGGACTCCGCTGGTATAAAAATCGCACCGTGTTCAATTACTACGCCGACACCAAGGCGGTGCACGGGTGCACCGAGGGGATTCGCCAATCCCTGCTCACCATGACTTACCTTTCAAGCGGCAGGGTTGACCTGGCAACTTCCTTCTCCCTGTTCACACCGGAAATCACCCACGATTTCTCCCGCATCTACCCGCACTACAAGGAGGCGAAAACGGCGCGCCCTCTCGATGCCTTCACCGGTGTCACTGATCCACAGGTCTATGATTTGAATCTAACACCCGACTGGCATCAGGTTACCTTCTACAACACCTCGGGGGAAAAAGCCGAGGTCTCGACCGCCATCAGCGGTGAGCGTGTGAATAACGCGATTGGCTTGGATCCCAAGGCGCACTACCACGCCTATGAATTCTGGTCCGACACCTATCTTGGTAAACTTCCCGGCACCTCACGCATCAGTCGTGAGCTCGAGCCCGACCACTGCGCGATGATCTCCGTCCGTAAGGCCGTGAATCACCCGCAGGTCATCAGCACGAATAGGCACGTCCTACAAGGCTGGATGGAGCTCAAGGATGTCAGCTGGGATGCCAAATCACGCACCCTGAGCGGGACCGCCAGCGTCATTGGCGGTGAGCCGTTCCAAATTGTCGTCGCCAACAACGGGGCGAAGGCGGTGAAACTGAATGCCACGGGTGCCGAGGCAAAACTCTCCGCGCACAAGGTCGAGGGACTCAGCCGGCTGATTTTATCCGCGGATAAAAACACCGAGGTGAAGTGGACGCTGCAATGCAAGTAACCCTAACAGAATTAGAGGTATGAATATCCAGCAACGAACAAGCATCCTGTGCTTGTTCGTGCTGTGCCTGTTTCAGAGCATCTATGCGGCCAAGCCTACACCATTTCCTGGCGAGAAATCTCTGTTTGAAGGGGGATATGAAATGTTCCGGCATCAAGGGAATATCGTGGTGGTCCCTCATAAGGTAGCTGCCGGCAAACCATGGATCTGGCGCGCACGATTCTGGCGGCACGAACCACAATTCGATCTCGCGATGTTAGGGAAGGGATACCATGTCGTTTACTGCAACGTTGGTGGCCTCTATGGGAACCCGACCGCGGTAGATCGCTGGAACAAATATTACCAATGGCTCGTCGAGGAGCATGGATTCGCGAAAAAGGTGGTGCTCGAAGGGATGAGTCGCGGTGGCCTGATCATCTATAACTGGGCAAGGGCGAATCCGGACAAGGTTGCCGCCGTCTACGGCGATGCCCCGGTGATGGACATGCGCAGCTGGCCTGGCGCGGGAAACAAGGCGACGCTGAAAGCTTACAAATTCAAAGATGCCGCGGAAGCCGAAGCTTACAAAGGTTACCCGGTGGATAACCTGAAGCCACTCGCCGAGGCAGGCATTCCGATCATCCACGTAGTCGGAGATAAAGACAAGGTGGTTCCCGTGTCGGAAAATACCGCCATCGCGGAAAAGCGATACAAGGAGCTCGGTGGCATATTCGAAGTGATCCATAAGAAAGACACTGGCCATCATCCGCATTCCCTGAAAGATCCCACCCCGATTGTGAAATTCATCGAGAAGCATGTGGAGGTGAAGAAGTGAATGAGGGCTAATCCGCCAATTTGATTTATGATTGCAAACGATCCCTTGAGTTTTCAACCAGCCACATTAGCTACCTAACACCATGAAATACGCCGTTGCCATCCTGGCCCTACTACTCCCGCTCCACGCCGACCCACTGCCGCTTGTCTTCAAAGACGACTTCTCCAAAGGTCTGGAAAACTGGCAGCCGACGGATGACAAGAAATGGACAATCACCAAGGTGGGCGACAGCCAGGTTTACGAGCTGCTCGGAAAATCGAACTACAAGCCGCCCCATCGCAGTCCGCACAGTATTTCTCTGCGCAAGGACGTGCTTGTCGGATCGTTCGAGCTCACCGCCCGTGTCCAGACGACCCAAACCACACGTGGTCACCGCGACCTCTGCTTTTTCTTCAACTACCAGGGGCCGGCCAAGTTTTACTACGTCCACCTCGGTGAAAAACCCGACCCGCACTCAAGCCAGATCTTTGTCGTCAACGATGCACCACGCGCCGCCCTTACCAAAAGCAAAGCCG
>JABHEX010000361.1 GCA_018676385.1 Akkermansiaceae bacterium | reverse complement strand
CCGGCATTATGAATGCGGTTGGCGGCCCAACTTACAGCGGTGCATCCAACCAATGGGCATATTATACTGCAGTAACTTTTGTGGCAGACCTATCGCAATACAGCGATCAATTCATCAGCCTAATCCCCGAACCAAGTGTATCTTCTCTGATGCTTGTATCATGTATTACGATCTTATTTCGTCGCAGAAGGCTGCAATAGAAACGAACATCATTTGGGGCGTGCAACGAGAATGCCCACATGTTTTGCGTATTGGTTGAGGTAATCAGATATCGTTTTATCTATGATGACTTTCTTGTGAGTGCTTGAAGCGTGCATGAAGCTAGCTTGGGCTTGAATGTCTTTAATCTTTGAGGGTCAAATTCCCCGCCGCTTGCGGCGAGACTCGGAGGATGAGTGAGTATATCCACAAGAGTCATAATGTTACAGTGTTGCTCTATCATTTTGTTTTTCCTGCGAAATACCGTCGTGCGGTGTTTGATGAAGAGGTGGACGTGGAGCTCAGGGATGTATGTCTTGAAATCGAGAAGCGTTATGAGATGAAGTTTCTGGAGATAGGAACGGACAAAGATCATGTGCATTTTTTGTTACAGTCGGTGCCGATGTATTCAGTGACGCGGTTGGTGAGGTTGCTGAAAAGTTTGACGGCACGAGAAATTTCCCGTCGTTGTCCTCATGTAAAGAAGCAGCTTTGGGGAGGGGAGGTTTGGAGTGACGGTTACTTTGCTACAACGGTTGGCAAGCACGGGGATGAGCAAATGATTGCGAAATACGTGAAGGGGCAGGGCGAGACCTACAAGAAGCTACATGAGGACAGGCAGCTGGTGATGTTCTGAAATACCCCGCTGCTTGCAGCGGGCTTGTTTATATACAGCCGTTTCCTGCTGAAAGCGGAGGCTTTGCCCCAGGCGACGACACGATGGACGATGCGTGCGTTTCGCAATATGTTTAGGGAGTATGGGCTACCGAAGATCATTCGTGTGGATAATGGGTCACTGTTTACCTCGATGGGGCTGGGAGGATTGAGCCGATTAAGTGTATGGTGGATCACGCTGGGTATTGAGGTGCAGTTCAGTCGGCTAGGCTGCCCGCAGGACAACGGTTGTCACGAACGGATGCAACGGACAATGAAAGCGGAATGCTGCCGCAAAGAGGTTTGCCACACAGGAAGGGGGCTGTTATGACTCTTGTGTTATATGGTTTTTTCTCTGTTAGAAGCCATGGTAAAAGAGGGATTGGGGTTTGGTTAGATTTTTGTTAACGATATTCGGTTTTTCACTTTGTTGTTTAGCCTCTTGAATTCATAAACTAGATGTAACGATGGGCCGTATCTCTCAGCCCGTCTATCCATGCTTCGGGGTGAGGCGTTTATGAAATTTCGTTATTTTTCAAATTCATCTTGACGCTTGGTGATAGTGTTAGGTAAACATTACACTAATTTATGATGTATGTGTTTTCATCTAGTGACAAGTGTGTGATCGCGTCTAACGGCTCGACGATGCGACGTAGTGCTATTTCACTGCTGGGTTGTGTTTTTTCACTTTTGTTGTTCCCCTCGTTGTTGGGCGCGGAGCAAAATACTGATGGTTCTGCGAAGAATAGCAAGTCAGCGTTCAAGACCATCGAGGTCAAGATCGATGTCAAACCAGGCCAGCGTTCGTTCGTAGCCGAGTGGGAGTTCACCAATAAGTGGGGATTCCCGATGATCGTGGAACGTATCGGGAACTCATGTGGTTGCCTCGCTGCGAAAGCTGCCTCCGACAAGCCCGTCGAGACCAATAAATCAGGGGCTATCAAAGCAACGTTCACTCCTGGGAATCGCCGTGGATTGGTGCGCAAGTCGCTGCATGTCAAATTTTATGGTCATAAGAAACCGGTCGAATTGATCGTCGAGGCCCGGATTCCATCTCCCGTCAATCTGTCTAACCAAGAACTTATCTGGGCAGCTGGTGAGGAGCCTGGGACGAAGGTGGTCAATGTGACTACGGGGACAGGGCAGGGTTTTCGGATTACGCGGTTGCTCGGCGTTCCTGAGAAACTTTACAAGATCCGCAAGGAAGTGGTTGCGAAGGACAAGCACTACCGCCTGCACATTACGCCTCTTGGCAAACCCTCCCCAGGAGTGCAGACACTCCAGGTCCGCACCGATAGTAAAGACCCGCGTGATCGGATTAAGGCCGTTTTTCTGCGCCAGGCAAAATCCCCTGCCAAGGAAAGTTCCGAACAGGCATCCGTTGCGCCCAAGAAACCATGAGTCAATCCAACACCAGCTCGAGAAACAGAATCATGCTCATTGCGATGAGTGTGATCATCGTAGCGGCAGCGGTTTGCTGGAAAATCTATCAGGCCGATGAAAATTCCAAAGCCCAGCCTGCAGTCAAAACGGATTGTTATCCGGGCCTCAATCTGAAACAACCGCAGGCTTCCTACCAATTGGTTCGTTACGTATTTGAGCAGGGTGGTGATGAGTTGACCCGCAAACTGGCCATCAACTGGCTCGACAAGCAGTCACGCCAGGGAATCCCTCTCGATGAACAAAGGGAAAAATGGCTGTTGGATGTTTTGACTGCTAACGGTCATGCAGGCTGGGGTCAGGAATACCGGTTCTGGATTTTCAACTCTGCTTTCAATGTCCTGCAAATGGGCAAGGAACAGGAGAAATTTACTCGATTCCTCCAGAAGCTGGCACTCGATGATTCCGAAAAAACGATGCGCCTCTACGCACTCCAGCACCTTGAGTTGCAGCGTAGTGCAGGGAATCTTGACGGGGCACTTGCCGATGAAATCAAAAAGAACCTCCAAGAACTGACGAGTAAACAGGGGAGCCAGACAGCCGGAACGGCACTAGCAATGCTCATCAAATGGGATGGCTCTGAAACCCCACCTGATCCGGAGCTGGTCAGCCTGGCTTTGGGGCTTGTCAAAGATTCTGAACGTCCTGTCGATATCCGGGTCACAGCCATTCACACAGTTGGCGATGAAGCACTCGCAACGGCACGTGTTCTGGCCTTTGACACCACCCAGCCGACCATGGTTCGCAAGGCGGCCATTGCGTGTATTGGACGCCACGGCAGTGCTGCTGACATGGCTAAGCTAAAAAGCCTCAAAGGTGCAAGCTTTCGCATCACCCAGGCAACTCGCCCGGCAATTCAACTGATCCGCAAGCGTCTGTCTAACAAAAGTGGCGCGGAGCCTATTCCATTTTAATTCGTCCTATTCAACCCAGATCCAAACTAACTTATTATGACTCCTAGAAT
>JABHEX010000360.1 GCA_018676385.1 Akkermansiaceae bacterium | reverse complement strand
TGCATCTACCCGATGTATGACTTTGCACATCCGCTCGAGGATGCTCACGAGCATATCACTCACTCGCTGTGCAGTCTTGAGTTTGAAAACCATCGACCACTCTACGATTGGTTCATCAATCACTGCCCAGTGCCAGCGCAACCACGCCAGATCGAATTTTCTCGTCTCAATATAAGCTACACGGTGATGAGCAAACGTAAGCTTCTCCAACTTGTTAATGAAGGACACGTCAGCGGCTGGGATGATCCACGTATGCTTACAATTTCGGGCATGCGCCGCCGCGGTTACCCATCATCTGCCATTCGCAACTTCTGCGAGCGTGGTGGAGTTACCAAAGTTAACAGCATCACCGACATGGCAATTTTGGAATCCGAAGTGCGTGACGAACTCAATCGCGACGCGGAAAGACGCATGGCCGTGCTCGATCCACTTAAGGTGGTCATCACCAACTGGCCGTCCGACGATCATGTGGAAATAGTCGAAGTCCCTAACAACCCCGCCAACAAAGAGGCTGGCACGCGTCAGGTATCACTTGGAAAAGAACTTTGGATCGAACATGACGACTTCATGGAGGATCCACCCAAGAAGTTCTTCCGGCTTGGGATAGGTCGATCCGTCCGACTGCGCGGTGGCTACATCATCACCTGCACTGGCTTTGAGAAAAACGATGCCGGCGAGGTCACTGAGGTCCACTGCGAATTCATTCCTGAAACCATTGGCAGGGATGCACCAGAGGGTATCCGCTGTCGTGCAGCAATTCATTGGGTGGATGCCAGCACCGCAATCGATGCCGAGATCCGACTCTACGACCGATTGTTTTCCGAAGAAAATCCAGACGCCGCGGATGGTGGATTTCTAAGCTGTCTTAATGACGCCTCTCTCTGCGTGATTACCAATGCAAAACTAGAGGCATCACTCGCCAACACAAAGCAAGGCACCGTCTACCAGTTTGAACGCATCGGATACTTTTGCGCGGATAATGTTGATCATGGTGTATTCAACCGCACTGTGGCGCTTAAGGACTCATGGAGTAAGAGGAAATAAGGCGATGGAACGTATCAACGCTGGCCTCACACCTAATTTCTTACAAAACCAAGTCACAGCGAATCGCCACTTCCCTATTGCGCAGCTAGTCGCCTGAGCTTTCTTTTCATACTCACCTTGGCAGCAGGACTGATGCGATCAACAAACAAGACGCCATTAAGATGATCGACCTCGTGTTGAATGGCACGAGCTAACAGGCCGTCGGTTTCCAGTTCGATCACAGAGCCATCGAGCTGAGGAAGCCTTGCATGAATCGCGCTGGGTCGTCTAACATTGGCACGAATGTCATAGATACTCAGACACCCTTCTGACTCACTTTCACGCGGTCCGTTGAGCTCCAGCACCGGGTTAATAAAAACCAGCGGCATGATATCATCTATTTTGGTATCCACACCATTAACTCTGAGGAAGGAAACGCAATCAGGGTCGTGTGCAACATCTACCACCGCCATACGAATATCCTGACCAATCTGTGGAGCAGCAAGCCCAACACCATTCGCATCCACCATAGTTTCAATCATGTCGTCCGCAAGCTGTAGCAATGCATCATCAACACCTTCAACGACACGGCATTTTTTTCTAAGGACGGGATTTCCGTATTGAGTAATTTCTAACACCATTATTCTATTATTAGTTTTCTTTTTCGAGATCGGATTCGGGAAGTTTAACACGCGTGTAAACCTCTTTAGGATCAATACCTGCCTTGATAAGCGCGTACTGTATTTTAATAAAATCTTGCAGAGGTAATTGCTTATCCGGCTCAAGCTCAAGGCTTCTTTCAGGGAATTTCTCCTTAAACACCTTTAAGTAATCAATCAATAAACCGTCGTGAATACGGGTCGCGTCTAATGTCACACTACCATCTGCCGCAATAGCAAGGACAGATGTTGATCCAGTGACCTCGATAACAATCGAGTCCTGCGCCAAAGCCAGCTCGATAGGCATGGTGTGGCGCTCCACCTTAGTCACCGTGGTCACAGCAAAATAGATAAGTAAGATCGACAGGATATCAATCAACGGAATGATCGGAACCTGAGGTATCTTGCGATTGACTCGTTGAAACTCCATTTATGTGCAGTTAACTATTCTTGAAAAAAACGTGTTGATGACATGCAGAAGTCACTTTCCCCATCAGCACCTCTAATCGCGCCGCCATCGTTTCGATTTTTCTATTGAAGTGGCTGTGCGCTATTACGGTCGGCACCGCAACAGCGAGACCCGCTACAGTTGTATTTAAGGCCATTGCTATTCCCTGACCTACCTTAACAGAGTCTGCGCCTGAACCAACGTTGGCAAATACAAGCACAAGACCACTCGCTGTTCCTAACAAACCGAGAAGCGGCGCAATAGTAATTACAACCTCGAGCGCTGGCATCCCCGTATTCATTTTCACAATCT
>JABHEX010000359.1 GCA_018676385.1 Akkermansiaceae bacterium | reverse complement strand
CGTGTGCGCCGGGTGCGCCTTCTCATGTTTTGTTGGGTGATATCGAAGCGGAGCATCTGCCAGGTTGCAATCTGGTGGTTAAGAAAAAAGTGTTGGAGAGGATCGGTGGCTTTAGTGTGCAATATCGTGTTGCAGGCGACGATGTTGATCTCTGTTGGCGCCTGCGGGACGAAGGTTACAAGTTAGGCTTCTGTGGTGCTGCATTCGTATGGCACCGGCGTCGGACATCAATATGGCGATATTTTAAGCAGCAATACGGCTACGGGAAGGCGGAGGCCATGCTTATGCGTGATTATCCAAAGCGCTTCGTCCGCGGTGGTGGCGCACGCTGGAAGGGGCGAGTCTATGCAGGTGGGGCGATGGCCGCCGACAGCGGTGCAGTCATTTATCATGGATTAATGGCTACAGCAGGATATCAGCAACTTTGCACTAATATGCAGCCGACTCGTCCTTTACCCGTGGGGTTTGATCATTTAGGCGCTAAATTTTGGTTAGGCGTTGCCGCATTGGTGCAGCCGCGTGTGCGTTCATTTGCGCGTTGGAGGTATAGCTTGCGATGGAGAGGGCGGGTGCGCAAAGCCTCTCGCAAGAGGGAGTGTATGCTCATTGATCGCATGGAGCGCCTCAACGACTATGAGGCGCAGTGGTGGTATGGTGGTGGCAAGTTACATCGGCTACAGATTCTGGATGCGATCCGTGGCTGCGGCTGGCAAGCGCTGGAAAATGATACCAACTGGGATTTGGTTAACGAGTCCATGCGAATTCTTGTGGCATGTGAATTTCATATAGAGGGTGTGCTTGTGCGCACCCGAGTTGAGATGGGGGAGCGAAGCAAAGGACAACTGCCTGCCGATTTGGTGAAAGCGCTTGAGGCTCTGGGATTGGTGCGGATGTGATGGAGCTCATTCATCGCCTTAACAATCATTATCATAATCTACTCGACGAATTTAAAGTCGACCATCTGGCGTTCCATATCGACGTTGGCGACGATGCAGTTGTATTGCTGGCCGACTTGGTAGCTGTGACCATTAGGTCCTGTGAAGCGTAGGAGATTGGCTTCGAAGCGCCATTCGCCGGGGCCGAAGTCTTCACTCTTAATGAGCCCCTTAGTCATGATGTCGATGGCTTCCACAAACAGGCCGAAGTGGCGAACGTCGGTGACCACGGTTTTGAAAACAGGCGGGTCTTTTTCCAGTGAGCACATGTGTAGGTACTGGAGCATTTTCAGTCTGCGTGATTCGTTTTCCGCCTCGGCTGAGGTGCGTTCGGTTTCGGAAATGTGCTGGGCGATCTGCGCGGCCTCGCCGGGCGAGGGGAGTCGATCACGTTTCTCTGGAGGGTTGCCCAGGTGAGGTTGTAGAGCGCGGTGGACGATGAGGTCGGCGTAGCGGCGGATCGGGGAGGTGAAGTGACAGTAGTCGGCTTTTGATAATCCGTAGTGACCGAGCGGGTCTTGGAAATAGGCGGCGCGCTTGAGTGATTTTAACAAGCCGATCTTGATAGCGGGTTCTTCAAGTGATCCTTTGGCATCATCCAGCAATTTTTGAATATGCTTTTTGTTGGTCAAGTTGCCAGGTTTGTATCCGTGCAGTCGAGCGAGTTCAGCATATTCATTCAATCGGTCGGGATCAGGGTCCTCGTGGATTCGGTAAATCGTTGTCTGGCCTCGGTTTTTTAGTAACTTGGCAGCCGATTCGTTGGCAACGAGCATGAACTCCTCGATCAGCTGGTGGGACTCGTTATAATCGCTTTTTTCTATTCCTGTGGGCTTTCCTTTGTTGTCTAACACAACGCTGACTTCCGGCATATCGAGATCCAGAGCGCCGTTTTCGAATCGGCGTTTTCTGAGTAACGATGCCAAGCTCCACGCCTCATGTAGCATATCGGTGATGGTGTCGCCCCGGTTTTTATCCGGTGCCATCAAAATGTCTTGGGCTTCTTCGTAAGTGAACCGTTTGCTAGAGTGGATCACGGCGCGAGTAAACCGAGCAGAGCGGATTTTGCCGTCCTGATTCACCTTCATCAGGCAGCACTGGGTGAGTCGATCAACCTCCGGCATCAGCGAGCAAAGATGATTGGACAGCTCGCGTGGAATCATCGGCAGGACGCGATCCGCCATGTAGGTCGAGTTGCCACGCCCACTTGCTTCCTTGTCGAGTGCAGAGCCGGGTTTTACATAGTGCGAAACATCGGCGATATGCACGGCGAGTTGCCACCCATCTCTGGTCTTCTGTACGGAGATGGCATCGTCAAAGTCCTTGGCATCATGTGGGTCGATGGTGATGACGGGGAGCTCTCGCCAGTCGTCGCGTCCATCAATATCCTTCTCGGTGACGTGATCGCCAAAACGTTTTGCTCCATCTAACACATCATCGGGAAATTCATCACGTAGTCCGTGCTTGTGCACGATGGAAAGCATATCGATGCCTGGAGTGTCTGGCCAACCTAGCACCTCGGTGACTCTGCCGACGGGTTTTGAGTTCGGGTTATCCCATCTTGTGAGTTCCACGGCAACGACTTGACCGGACTTCGGGCCGTCTTTTTTATCCTGCGGTAAGGAGTCGCGCTCAATATTGACATCTGGGATTTTAAGGTCGTCCGGTTGCACATGGGCAAATTTTCCGCGGCGGAAATAGGTGCCTACGATACGCGCCATACCGCGTTCGATGATTTTTTCCACGTATCCAGCTGCCTCATCGTCAGGTTTTGCCATACCTGCAGCACGATGGTTTTTACCACGCTTGTGTTTAGTCCATTCTGGCTGACCAATGCGGTCGATTCGTACGGCAACCTGGTCGCCGTTCATCGCGGTTCCTGTTTTCTGGGATGAGACAAATATGCGAGAAAACTTTTTGAGGTCCATGCCGGCGGCCTCGTTGGTAGCGTCGTTCGCATCGGGGTAGAACCATGCGTTGCCGTTGCTCTGAAATCGAAGAGTGCCGATGAGGAGTGCTTGGTTGCCCTTTTTGGGTCCTTTAGATGATTTAGAGCGAAGTGAAAACCGACCTTTTTTTCCCCGTACGATGATGCCTTTATTCTCCAATCGGAGAAGTTCTTCACGCAAAGCAGCGCGTTCGTTGGGTTTGACCCGGAGATTACGCGCGAACTCAGACTTGTTGAGTGGACGGTATTCGGGTGATTTGAGCAACGTGTCAATACGTTGGCGGAGCCTCTTCATGAGTTCAGCGTGGCAGAAACAAGCATGATGGGAATGATTAATTGAAAGTCTTTGTAGTGTTTAGAACTATGATGATGAGGCGTTAGAGTAATATGAAATTAGTGTTCGGAGTGAATTATATTATGAAACAAATTTTACTCGGCTGTTTTATAGCCTTAAGGTTTCTCTGTTTCATAGATATATTGGATCTCGGTTTCTGAAAAAGCTCTTTTGGCAATTAGGAATTTGCTCATGGAGCCTACCAAATGCCGTATTTCAAATTTTGTTCCTTTAGCCCACTCTTTTTGTGGCCAATTACCGATGTCTGCAATTCCAACTTTGAGCGGACTGACTTTTTTGATGTCGTTTGTGCCGGCAAGCTTACCATTAACGTAGTGTTTAACTTTTCCTCTCTGCGTATCATAGACAAGGGCAAGATGAGTCCATTCACCAGACAGCAGCTGCTGATGCAGATTCTTATTACAGTGATAATGAGTCCTGCCTCTAATGAGACCTTTGGCCTGACTTGTTTCGGAAAAATGCAGTTGTTGCAGTTCTTTTGTTTTTGAGGAAATGATACTCCAATGTAGAAAATGATCTTGTTCGGTTTCTGGGTTTAACAATGCCAAGTTCTCGCCCAGAACATCTTTCATCTTCACCCAAGTAATCATTGTGATGTCCTTGAATTTGCCGGGTAGATTGAGTCTGACTCGGTCTGATGAGCTATTGAAACCTAAGGCTTGTGTTCCTGGCCAACGACCTTGTGTTGTGTGACAGCCGACAATTGCACCGTCGGTTCCCTCTCTACCGTGGGTAGCTTTATTTTTCACTTTTCTTGCCCAGTGATCAGCACCTGAGAACGTGTAATACAAAACCACATCCTCGTCCTCAATAAGTTGCTTGGATATTTGGTTTGATTCAGTGATTTTTCTTTCAACTTTATAATCTAAGCTCTCTGATCGGGTGAATACTTGGGAACGTGATTTGCCTACTACAACAGAATTTCCTCGTATGCTTATTGATTGGCCTTGTTGGAGTAACATCTGTTTATCCTCTTCGGGGTGCCAGACTTCGACCTCCCCGTCAAACACATGAACTTCACCTGAGCCGTCGTAGTCGACGCTCATGCCAAAGGAAGTGCCAAGATCGACTACCTTGAAGCCGCCTGTAAGAATCTCAAAACCAATAGCTGGTGGGGGGACATCAGCACAGAGCTTGCCATGAATAAGCCTCCCTTGTTCAGAGTTGATCACTTCGAACTTGGACGGGCCTTCT
>JABHEX010000358.1 GCA_018676385.1 Akkermansiaceae bacterium | reverse complement strand
TCGGTAAAGAAGTCGGCAAACGCACCCACGATCTCAAGCCACGCGATCACCACTGGGACACCCGCGCCACACTCAGCGTGCCAACCAAAAAATCCGGCGTCTACCTCATTTCAGCCCAACTTGAGAATGGTGTCACTGCACACACCGTCGTTTGGGTCGATGCCCTGACCTTGGTGAGGAAAGACATCAAGGACGGCAAACTCTTTTATGTCGCGGATTCCGTCACTGGCAAACCTGTGGCAGGCGCCAAGCTTGATTTCCTCGGATTCGATCAGGTCAGTCTGAAAAATGGCGATAAAAAAAGAAGATACGATATCCTCACCAAGTCCGCCACCCGCACCTCCGGCAAGGATGGCACGGTTTTCATCAAGAACGGCACGATGGATAACAATTACCAGTGGATGGTCCGCGCCAAATCAGACAAGGGGCAGGCGTTCTTTGGGTTTGGTCGAATCCATTCCTACATCCGCAATCACGACACTCTCCGTAACACAAAAGCATTCGGCATCACCGACCGACCTGTCTATCAGCCAAAACAAAAAGTATTTGGTAAGTTCTGGTATCGTCAAGCAAGCTACGAGCTTAAGGATGTTTCTACGTATGCAGGCAAGCAATACACAGTCCACATCAACGCCCCCGATGGTGCTGAAGTTTACAAATCGGGTCTCCTGACTGCCGATGCCTACGGCGGCGTGCAGTACACATACGAGCTCCCAGAGGACGCCAAACTCGGCAGCTACCGCATTATCCTTCGCCGCGGCAATTCCCACCTCGGCTCACACCATTTCCGTATCGAGGAATATAAAAAACCCGAATTTGAAGTCACCGTCGATGCCCCGAAGGACGCCGTCAAACTCGGTGAAAAATTCACCGCTACTGTAAAAGCCAATTACTACCATGGAGCCCCCGTCGCCGAGGCGATGGTCAAGGTCAAGGTCATGCGCACCCGCTACAACGACCGTTGGTTCCCCTATGGTCGCTGGGACTGGCTCTACGGCAACGGCTACGGCTGGCTCGATATCGAACGCCCATGGTATCCGGGTTGGGGGAAATGGGGTTGCTACTGCCCGAGCCCATGGTGGTGGCATCGCGGCGGCGAACAACCTGAAATCGTTTTAGAACAAGAAATGGAAATCGGCGCCGATGGCACCGTAAAAGTCGAAGTCGATACCGCACTCGCCAAGGCCGTTCACAGCGACACCGATCACCAATACACCGTCACCGCAGAAGTGGTCGATGCCTCACGCCGCACCATCGTCGGTAATGGCAAAATCATCGCAGCGCGTAAGGCCTTTAACGTCAGTGTCTGGCTCGACCGCGGATACGCCAACGTCGGCGTCCCGATCAATGCAACTATCGCATCTCGCACCGCTGACGGAAAACACGTGCCCGCCTCTGGCAAGCTCACCCTCTACCGTATCACCACGGATCAGGCCGGCAAGGTGGCTGAAAAAGAAGTCGAGGCATGGAAAATAAAAACCACCGCAGACACCAATGCCGCCCACAAGTTTCAGGCAGGAAATGCCGGCCAGTACCGACTCTCCGCCAGCCTGACAGATGCAAAAGGCCGGAAAATAGAAGGTGCCATTCTATTCACCGTGCGTGGCGATGGCGAGGCAGCCGATGGTTTCCAGTATAACCATATCGAGCTGATAGCCGACAAGCGCACCTACACGAATGGTTCGACTGTCAAACTGCTCATCAATACCAAACGCCCTAACAGCACTGTCCTACTCAGCCTGCGTGGTGGACTCGAGCATCGTATTCTCAACATCGCCGGACAGAGCACCACAGTGGACATCCCGGTTTCGCTCAAGGACATGCCCAATTTCTTTGTCGAAGCAGCCACAGTATCCGACGCCCAGGTTCACACCGCTGTGAGAGAAATCATCGTGCCACCCGAAAAGCGCGTTCTCAACGTCGCTGTGCTCCCAAGCGGTGATCGCTTCAAGCCGCGTGCCGACGGCAAAGTCAAGGTGCGCGTCACCGATCAGCATGGTGAACCCGTCAAAGGCTCTCTGGCTCTCACCATCTACGACAAGTCACTGGAATACATTTCCGGTGGCAGCAACGTGGCTGACATCAAGACCTTCTTCTGGAAATGGCGTCGTCACTTCAGCGGCGGCTACGGCCACACGAGCACACACCACGAGCGTAATGTGGTTAAGCGGAATGCCGAGGGCATGAGAACATTAGGTGCGTTTGGCCATTCACTCGCTGATTTTGAGGGGAACGCTATAGGAGGCGGTGGCGGAGGCCGTCGCAATATGTCCCTAATAAGGGCAAGCGGAGAATTTGCAGATGGAATGTCAATGAAGTCCGCGACTATGTATGGAGCACCTATGCTCAATATGGCGATGAAATCTGAAAAATCGGGTGGTGAGAAAAAAAATGATGCCGGCGGCGCTGGCGCTGATGCCCCGGCCGTCATGATCCGCAAGGACTTCGCTGATCTCATCAAATGGATCGGCTCCGTGGAAACCGACGACGACGGC
>JABHEX010000357.1 GCA_018676385.1 Akkermansiaceae bacterium | reverse complement strand
TTCGCTTGCAAGGGCCACTGAGTTTTGGGGCAGCGAAGGGAATCAGCGAACGCATGACACAAATCAGACAGTACAAAATACTTTTACTCGATGTGACAGACGTTCCACATCTTGGAATCACAGCCACATTGGCGATCGAGAGAATGGTGGAGGAAGCAGAACACCACGAACGCCAAGTCCTGATTGCTGGTGCCAATTCCAAAGTCAAAGCCAGACTGGAGCAATTCCGCATCCATGAGCTAACCGGGAGCCGAAAAGAAGCCCTGGCTCATGCCGCTCACGCACTCAATCCAAACTAAAGCCATCTAGGTAACAGCGAACAGTATTTATACTCAACAATCAGGCCATGTAGCTATCGGCACGCACCAGAGAGGCTGTGCCGACAGAATGCATATCTGACTAAATTTCCATGGAAATCCTCACCGCACTTGCCATCGCTCCATTCCTAGCAGCACTCGTCCTAGGCGCAAAGGAAGCTGAAGCTGAAGAGCAAAATAATAGCTAGCTGCAGCGATAAGCTGTCTATTGAATAATTACTTCTATCACTTCAGTTGATCAAAAATAAATATAGTTTTGCTGTTGCTTTGATTAAGCTATCACAAAATTTAATGCTTTCCTTTCGCTATCTACGGGCTTAAACTCTAAACAACCCATATGAATCCAAGTTTTGACTCTTAGATATCAAAGCGCATTATTCAGCCGATGCTTGAGCAATAAAGTATATGAGCCCTCGATGGAGCAATTCTCAAAAGAAAACTTGTCCTGAAAGCCAATGACCGTACGGTCTTGATGAAGCCTCAGAGAATGCCAAAAAGATCGTGGTTCCAATCCCAAGAAGGGTAATTGAGATGCCACTGGTAATGGCAATATCGTAAAAAGCGCGGATCGCAGCAGGGCTACGGCCAGGGAGAGAGGAACGTTGAGCCATTCACCTGAACATCAAGCTACAAATCAGTTATGAAGCAATTGAGTCCATAAAGCAGGCTTCATTGACGAAGCTCATCAATTCGTTTCATGGCGCAACATAGCCTGGTTCATCTCACTGAAAAAGAAAGCAACGTTGAGAAAAACCAGAATTGGATGATGTTGGTTTCAAAGGCTGGTGAGCCTAAGAACGAATCCCTGGCATACAACCATTAGAAAAAACGAGAACAACGCTTTCCCTAACGGACCGGCGGATAGCAACGCTGCCAACCTGCCTCTCGCATGGTGTCCCAAGTATCAACGGCCTGATGACGCAGCATCCGACGACGCGAAAGGGGTACTGGTGGGTATGGCGGCTTCCATTGAAACGTCCTTAACGCGATTAATTCGCCATCGGCAGAATTGCCAGCAGACTGAAAATGGACCAGTTGTTGCTGGAGCTCATTGGAGAGCCAACCCTCTCCGCCAGGGATGTCTGGCAGGCGCTTTGAATCAGGACGTAGACGTGGCATTAATTAATTATGACAGCCTTAAGCGAAAACGGCTGCATTAGTAATGAACAACAGATATTTGTACTGAATTTGGAACCGCCAAACCATGGAACAGGAAGAAGTAACTCAACAAAAGCGAGCTAAGTCAAAAGACTCCTCAGCGAATTACAACAGGCGTGCCTACCTCAACCTGATTAAAAACCTCAATGACATCACTATTCAGCATTCTGATACAACCCAAACTTGCAGCCGCACGAAGGTGAACCCACCTTGGCCAGGCCGTTCCATGAACGGCATAAACCTTTCCATCTGCTGAGGACTTCAAGTAAGGCATAAATCGAACACCAACTGGATCATTCGGTCCAGCAGGGAAAACCTTATGGTGGGATTTTGAATAATACGTAGGGTCTTTCACTTTCTCTAATATGCTATAGACACCAGGAATCGTTGGCGATTCTGGCGCGCCAATTGCAATTGGATATCTCTTGACAACCCTTCCTGAATCTTTAACCCAAAGGTAGCGCTCCTTAAGACTCACCTCAATCTCAATCTCAGCCTTGACCTCTAACAAAGCTCCAAAAGTTAAAGCAAAACAGCTCACAAATACTGCCGTGAACATATTTAAAACATTTTTTTGCGCAAGCATCAAATCGATTTAATTTTTTTGCATCCTACATCAATTCATTGTTAATAGAAGCTAAAAACAGGCTTCCAAACGATTGCAACGCATGAATCAAGATTCAGTAGCTTCATCTCCCTCAGCAAGCCGCTTGGAATCCTCAAATTCTTTGATAATTCTTTTATAGATACTCGCTATCACGACACCATCTGCATTACGCAAAACAACCGAGTCGATCCCTACAGAGCTTTTGGACAAATCAACCTCGTTCTCATGCTTTATTTTGTCTTGGGAGATTGCAAATTCAATTGCTGGCTGAAACGAGAACGAACTAGACATCAACCTGATGCATCTCCAACCAAGCTGACAGGCGAGAACAACACTGCCAGCAAATGCAGTTTTACTTAAGGCAGAAACAGACAGGGCTGCAAGACGAAAAAGCCAAGCATTGATCAGAGATGGCAACGACAGGGCACAGAATTTGTTGAAGTGCAGACTCAAATCCGGCCCTCGACCGGAGTAATAGGGGCTAAACA
>JABHEX010000356.1 GCA_018676385.1 Akkermansiaceae bacterium | reverse complement strand
TCACCTTCACCTCTAACACCTCCAGCAGCACCACCACCGTCACCGCCACGGCCAGCATGGACATTGAGAGGATTTTTCTCCGCGCCGGGGTGAGCCAGGATTGAGGTTTTAAGTTTCAAAAACCAAACTCCAAACTCCTCCGCCGAAGGCTATGGAGGTCAAGAATACCAAGTAAGACAGGCTCCGCCTGCCAGAATAGTGAATTAGCAACCCAAGCCCTTCCGTGTATTCCGTGTTTTTCCGTGGTTATAAAATGAAGTAGCAGCCCACTTGTCTCGCCGTAGCCTGGGCATAGGGGGAAGCCCGGAACCCAAGTCTTCCTTTCGCATATTTCGCGATAAAACCGAATAATCACCTCAGTTCCTTACCAAACACCCGTGAATCCCGCCCGCTTGTATGAAGCTGGTGGTGTCGTTCAGCGGGAATGTGATCGCTGGGTTGTTCGGTGTAACCCAGCTGTTGGAAAAATTCTGCGGCACGATTGGTAAGAGCAAATACGGATGCAATACCTGCCTGTTTCGCCTGCGACTCAGCATGGATCACCAGCTCACTCGCGTAGCCTAAGCCTTCGTGCGACTGCTTGACGTAGAGGCAGGCAATCTCTGCCGTTTTCTCATCCGAGTAACGGTAAAGAGCCACGGAGCCGACGACGTTACCATCGATCTCCATCACTGAGTAGTCTTCTATTTTTTCAGCCACGGCGGCAAAGTCACGCGGCACCAGGTGGGCATTTCTAACCGACCTTCCGATCATACCTAACAGCTCTACAATATCCTCCTCACGCAGCGGGCGTATGGTGCGATAGCTATCGGCATAGACCATGGTGCCTACACCTTCGTTAGAGAACAGCTCGCTGAGTAAAACGCCTGGGGTTTCGCCATCGAGAACGTGCACACGGGGAATGCCTGCTTGGCAGGCCGACGCGGCAGAAACAAGCAATGCTGGCTGATCATCTTTCACATCAGCGGCGCGGATGGCACCCTGGGGAAGACTCGCTCCTTCAGACTGAAGAAGGACCAGCTTTTTAGCCTGAATCGACTGGGCAAAGTCCGTCACCTTATCTGAACATGGCTTTTCTCCTGAAAAATTGACCAAGGCTGCTTGGCCACGCTGAAGCGTGAGTGTGACGGGCTCTGAAGAAAAGAGGCTGGAAACCTCTTCTACGTTGAGTTCCACCTCCGCGGCTCTATCAAGTAAATCGTCCGTGCTGTGCACGGTGCTCCCGATGACTAGCTGGACACCGATGTTCTGCAGCGATACCAGATCGAGCATGGTTTCCGCCAGAGCGGGAACCGGCGCATCGATCACTACGACAAATACCTTACCGCGAAATTGCGGAACGTATTGTAAAAGACCTCTGACATCTCCCCAAGACACTGAATTTTGAATGTTGAATGTTGAATGTTGAATTTTGAATGAGAACAAAGCTAGTGGCTAGCACTCGTGTGGGCTTGTCCGGGTATCAGATCTTTCCACAGCTCGTTACCCTCGGCAATCATTCTCTGCACATCACGTCCGGTGTATTTGAGTAGTTCCTCGTCGCCGCAAGGAATCGAGTGGATCATTCCGTTCTTCAGAAAATACTCATAGAGGTGTTTGAGATCCGCAGGTGATTTGAAATTATCCGCCGTCACAAGATCATCAGATTCACGCTTCTTCCACGGGTAAACATAGAGGCCTAGCTCATGTTTGAAGAGCCTACCAAAGGATTCGAGGATGCCCCCGGCCAGATTCTCGGACCATTTTTCCTTAAACAGCTCGTTGAGCAGGCCGATACTCAGAACAATCCCAATAGGGCTACTCGTGTAGCGGCTCAAGTAGGTGGCTATCCGATGAAATTCCGGGCAGCGTGAGACCAACACTGTTTTGCCGAGCGCCTGCAGGGCATTTGCACGATCAAGAAATGCCAAATGGTCAATCTCTCCTGATTTTCCCTCGCGGAGCAAATTGTTCATGGATATCTCACAGAGCTCCACAGTTTCCTGCTTCTGCTGAGATTCCAGAGACGATTGGAAAAGCGTACGTGTCTGCTTAAGCATGTCCAGATGCAGATTCATCACCGGATCAAAACTACCGCGCAGCAGAATGATCGGGCGCTTGTATAGTGCCTCGGCTGGCTGCACGACTTCGCCGTCGGGAAGAAACATCGCCGCATCGGTTAGCCCACTAGTGACAAGCTGAAGGTGGCAAAGACGGTTGTCCACCATCTTAAACCCATCACCACTGAACTTGAGCATATCCACCTCCACACGATCTTTCCCAAGACCATCCATGAGAGACTCTGTAAAAACGGCAAGGTGTTCACGATGGTAAAACGCGACGTAGATGAGGTTCACACCAATGATGCCTAACGCCTCCATCTGATCGACATTTTCCTCATCAAGCAGACGCACATGAATAATGATTTGGCACGGCGGTCCACCCGGCTTGAGCTGAAGTCTCACACCCATCCAGCCGTGGCATTCACCGGTATCGTTGTAGCCGCGCGCACGGACAGTATTACTGAAGCTAAAAAAGGTTGTATCCGTTCCCTTTTGCTGACTAAGCCTTTCTAACAATAGCTGATATTCATACTTCAACATTGCACTGACGCGATCCCGGGAGACATAGCGATTAGATTTTCCGTATATGGCATCACTCATGGTCATGTCATAAGCAGATATTGTCTTTGCCACCGTGCCTGCTGATGCAGATGCGCGGAAGAAGCAATTTGCCACCTCTTGGCCAGCCCCAATTTCCGCAAACGTGCCGTAAATTGCCGCATCAAGATTAATGCGCAACACCTTATCATAGGTGGATGATATTTGATCTAAACTCACTTTTTCGTTAGGGTGTCGGCGGGTCAGTTTTTTCAACCTCTTCTTGGTTAAAATTAGGCCTCCATCCATTCTGTAGAAATTCGACAATTTGAACCTGATTGTCTGCAATGGAATTCTTGGGAAATTTAACTTTGAGAGTGGCAGCGAATGAAACCCCTTTCTGCAAACTAGTCATAAAGCTGGTAAAAGATGGTGATTGCTTATCCACATAACCATAGATTGTGCGGTCTTGGTAAGGATGTTGTAACCTGACCGCGAGCCACTTTGTTTCATCACGGAAAAGACGATTATAGTAGGAATCCATTATACAGCTGACGCGGATTTCGACAGGCTCTTCTGGCTTTTCTAGAAAAAGATCATTCCATCGCATCGATGACCACACGACCCAGCTTTCCCAATCTACCTTGTAATCATTACCCACGCGGTAAAGGCTAATTTGACGGTATGTGTAGTCCATCAACTGAACCGGCATGTATGCATTGGCACCCTTGATGTCAATCTTCCCATTTTGGCCGATTTTTTTGAAACTAAACGGAATCCATGGGGCATCCCCATACCATTGACGCATACGAGGGATAGTAATTTCCGGTCTTCGTACATGTTGCGCCATCTCATCAAGCGACTTTGCATTCAAAAATTTTCTTGCAGCAACCTCGGCGTCAGCGAGCAAATTGAGCCCTGACGCCCATGTATCAGTAATCTTTGGCTCGTCTATTTCCTGCTCGCTAGTCGACTTCATGTCGTCTTGAACAGATGAGGCACGGCTGTCAGGCAACGCTTTAGCCGTTAGTGAAATTGTCTCATCACTGGGATTTTGTTTCAAACTATCAATAACGAGCCAAGCACCAATACCCACGATCAAAAGCCCGAGGATAGAACCTCCAATAATCCAAGGCTGCGCAGAGCCCTCACCACGTGTAGAAATTTCTTTTCGCTCATCCCAACCCACCTTTTGATCTGATTGGCTTTTACGTCTTCTTTTGCGATGCCCAACATTATCAGCCGATGCATCAGCCTTTGTAACCATATCCTGATCAGTGATTGAACGTGCCGTGATCTGTTTACTATTAATTTTATCTCTGGGTAATGGGGCCAGTGATTTTGGATCTTCGGCAGCCTTTTGCTTATCTTTAGTGACATGATTAAGCTCAACTTGCGCCTCTGGCAAGTTAAGCAAATGACTACACGCAGGGCAAATCACACCATGACCCTGGTGATCTTTCGGGACACGAAAAACCAAACGACAGACCGGGCAAACAAGACCCCTCCATGTGCGTTTTATTTTTAAGGCATCGGACACATGGAAACGATGTTACAGCAACCATCGAAGTGCAAGCCAGCAGTTGCATGATTTACGTTTCTCAGCAAAAGACAAAAACTATTAATCCTGATGTATCTCTACCCGCTTGGGGCGATCCAGCGATATTGACGCCTTCTGGTCCTCCTTATCCATTTGATCAAGACTAGTAACACTATTGCCGCGCTCATTACCACTTTGGTCCCGTGGGACAAAGTCAGGCTGTTCCGTACCATATGGATCATCCCCAAGTAATAGAGGTTGCTTCGGCTGAATGGGCACAGCCAAAGCCGTATTGGGATTTCCCTGGGTAGGACCAAAGCTAAGTTTATCCGCAGGACCTAGTTCCCCCAAGCTACCATGCACCTCACAATAACCCGTAGGCTCAGCACCTTTGACAAAAAGCTCGGTCATTGATGTAGATTTATAGGACTCCACGCCAGTAAGCGGATCACGATAATATTCCTGACAATGCCGTGTCTTTTTCAATCCCGACTTCGTACAAATATCAAGTTCCACAATGTTTTCAGGTATATTGATGGTGGCTTTATCAAATACCTTTAATGCAGAATTCATGGCTGCCACCCAGGCGGGCAAAACCGTCTCCCTGCTAAAAGCGCCGGGATAGATTGCTTTACGCGATCCACTCCTAAATCCCATCCACATTCCACAAGTGACTCGGCTGCTGTATCCCACAAACCAGTTATCTGCAAAATCATAAGTAGTGCCTGTCTTGCCTGCTATTGAGGATTCCTGAGTTATTGCATTGGTTGCCTCCTTACCAGTTCCGTCTCGTAAGGCAGATTTCAACATGCTGTGCATAAGGTAGGCCGTCTGCCGAGATACCACCTGCTTTTGCTTCGAAACATCACGATGCTGGTAACGGAGCGTTCCAGATGCATCATCCACACGTTTAATAAAATGCATCGGAGCAGGCTCCTCACCTAAGTTTGGATAGACGGCGTATGCACGCACTAATGAGGGCAGGCTAACACTGCCCGTCCCAACAAGCATTCGCGCCAGTAATTTAGTTTGAGGGAATGTCAGTCCGAATTTACGAGCGGTATCCACTACCGTGCCAAGACCAAGTTTTTTGCCCAGCCTGACAGATGCGGCTATTTTTGATGCATTCAAAGCACGGCGCATAGAAACATCCCCCTCATAACTTGGATCAAATCTTTCCATTCCCCATTCCCCCAAAATACCCTCGCGTCCATCCACCATGACAGCACGGTTATCCATTGGGCGATCAATTAGCATCTCCATGAGTGACATGCCATTTTCAACTGCCGAAGTGTATATGAAGGGAAAAAATGCCGTGCCAATTGGCTTACTACCAGATTCGACAAAATCATACTGGTTATGAGTAAAATCCCTACCACCCACATAGGCTATCACCCCACCACTTTTGTTGTCAATCATCAGCCCAGCACCTTGAAGATACTTAGGTTCTCTCTGTTTCATGCGATAGTCTTCATAACGAGGATGTGAAAAACCTTCATGGTCTTCTGCTTTGGCAAGTTGCTCAACTAAACCAGCTTCCATGGTCTGTTGCACATCCTTATCAATCGTTGTGTAAATCTTAAATCCACCTTCGGTCAGCGCATCCTCGCCTAGGCGACTTCGCACCTC
Source organism: Akkermansiaceae bacterium (assembly GCA_018676385.1). Taxonomy (GTDB): domain Bacteria; phylum Verrucomicrobiota; class Verrucomicrobiia; order Verrucomicrobiales; family Akkermansiaceae; genus Oceaniferula. Next base: position 3,355 of record JABHEX010000356.1, on the reverse strand, counting down.
GCTGGCGATACGCTCGTAAAGATGTGATGTTCCCCTACGGATCGGCTTTGGATCCAACACAACCGGATCGTTTTGCAGACGCTCACTCGCCTCAACTGTAATAAAATCCTCAGCAGCTAATCGTCGTAAAACTTGATTACGCGCTTTTTTATTTTCCTCCAGATCGTTCAACGGAGAAATACGGGCTGGGTTTTTAATACAGCCAACCAGTGAAGCACACTCGGAGACGCTCAGATCTCTGGGCTCTTTACCAAAATACCCAAGCGAAGCAGAGCGTAATCCATAATACCCACTACCAAAAGGAATGCGATTCAGATAAAACTCAAGAATTTCTCTCTTGCCATATGCCTTTTCAATCCTGAGGGCCAAAAATGCTTCCACTGCCTTGCGCTCAAGACCAGTCTGATCTCTCTCGTCGGCCTCCTCTTTGAGGTGAAACGCATTCCGTGCAAGCTGCTGAGTAAGAGTACTAGCTCCCTGAGTCTGTCTACCCGCCCTCCAATTCAACCAAGCCGCTCGAACAACTCCCACACGATCTACCCCATCGTGCTCAAAAAAACGTTGATCTTCGCCCGCCACTAATGCGTTGATGAAGTTTAAAGGCACGTCTTTGATGCCAATCTTATCACGGTTTTCGACAAAAATCCGGCCGATTTCTCGCCCCTTACGGTCAAGTATAAGACTGACAACTTCCACATCATCGATTTTTGTCAGGTCATATGTGGCTGCTTGCTCTTTGTATGGTTTGGTCATTGTCTCAAACACAAAATAAGCCACAACCGCAAACATTAGCCCAAACAGCATCAGGTAAACGAGCCCTTTTAGCTTGAAGAACTTCCTTTTGCGGCGCTTGTTCTGAGTGCCTCCGTATTTATAGACTATTTCGGATCGCTTCATGCCCATACTTTCCATTTATTAGGCAAAGAAATTAAAACAAAATCCCCGCCCTGTTCCTTGCAACGTATATCCTGAGACCAACATGAAAGCAACCACAGCTTTGCAAGCTATCATCGCTGCTGAGATCGAAAGATTCGGCCCCATTCCTTTCTCACGATTTATGAAAATGGCTCTTTATCAGCCAAATGATGGCTATTATTCAAGTCATAGAAAAAAAACAGGTAAACAAGGCGACTTCATAACGAGCGTCAGTGTGGGGTCGTGCTTTGGTTCGATTCTTACGCGAAAACTGCATAGCTATTGGATAGAAGCTGGAGCTTCGCAGCAATTTCATATCATCGAGCCGGGAGCTAATGATGGCACGCTAGCAGGTGATATTCTGGACGAAGCCGCAAGGTTCTCCCCTGAGTTCTATCAGGCGATCCATTATCATCTTATCGAGACATCCGAGGCGCTTCGGAACAATCATAGCGAGCGACTCAGTGACGCTCACGAAGGGCGATTCAACTCGCAGCCGACCATGAGCGCAATCCACGTTCCCTGTGGTGCAGTCATTTCCAATGAACTCATCGATGCCTTGCCCGTGGAGCTCGTCAAATTCGACAATGACCAATGGAACAGGCAAATGGTGTGCATTGATGTCAATGGCGACTTCAGTTTCACCCATGCAGAAATCGGATCACAGGAAATCGCGCAATTTTTCGCCAGCCTCGGACCGGGATACCCCGATGGCTACACGACCGAATATAACACAAATATGGATGATTTTGTGCGGTCAGCGTCAGATGCTCTTTCATCGGGGATTTTTATTACCATCGACTACGGGCACACTCAGGAAGATTACTACCACCGCGACCGAATAACAGGAACATTGCAGACATACCACTCTCACCAAAAAGCAGAAAACCCACTACTTTGCCCAGGCGAGATCGACATCACGTCCCACGTGGATTTTTCCCGGCTTCAGGAGACAGCCGAAAACGCCGGATTCCACTCCCCTTGGCTAGGCTCTCAATCAAATTATCTCACCAAACACGCCAGATCATGGCTTCTCGAAATGGAGCAGAACCCTCAAAAGGCAGATATGGAAATGATCCGCCAATTTCAAACACTCACACACCCATCAATGCTGGGCACGAGATTTTCTGTTCTAGAAATGCTCAAATAATCAGACCAGATGAGAAATCTCTGCTCTAAGCTTTGACATTACCTCCAACAACACTTAAAGCGCACTCCATGCCTAAACAGCGAATTCTCATATCAGATCCTATTTCTGAAAAAGGAGTAGAACTTCTCAGTTCTCATCCTGAACTTGATGTAGATGTAAACACTGGACTCAGCCCTGAGGAACTCATCAAAATTATTCCGTCATACCACGGACTTATTATCCGCTCGCAGACTAAAGTGACTGCTGAGGTTCTGGATGCCGCTACTGAGCTTAAAGCCGTCGGCCGCGCAGGCGTTGGCGTCGATAACGTCGACCGAGATTCCGCCACTAATAAGGGCGTAATTGTGATGAACACACCAACTGGGAACACCATCTCCACTGCAGAGCTGGCATTCACATTAATGCTCTCAACAGCACGTAACATCGGACCAGCACACGCAGATGTACTCAGTGGTAATTTTTCCGCCGCTCGCAAGGCCTACAAAGGTATCGAACTCAATAATAAACGCCTCGCCGTAATCGGCATGGGCCGCATCGGCGCTGAGTTCACCAAACGCGCACAAGCATTCGGTATGCACGTTGTGGGCTACGACCCGTTTTTGACCCAAGCACGCGCTGATCAACTCAAAATCGAGCTCGCTAGCAGCCCCAATGAAGCACTAACAGGAGCCGACGTCGTAACCCTCCATGTGCCACTCACCGATGACACCAAGCATATCATCAACGCAGAGCGCCTCACCCTAATGAATAAAGGCGCATTGGTAATAAACTGCGCGCGGGGAGGACTTATTGACGAAGATGCACTCAAAGCCGCCATCGACTCAGGGCACATTGCTGGATGCGGTCTTGATGTATACCAGAACGAACCTCCCGCTTCAGATCACGTGCTCTTCAGTCTTCCCAAGCATATTGCTTTCACCCCGCACCTGGGTGCATCAACAAATGAGGCACAGGAAAACGTTGGTATCCAAGTCGCCGAACAGCTCCGCGATTTCCTGACATCCGGAGAGATCCGCAATGCCATCAATATGCCATCGCTCGATGCCTCAGCACTTAAAGAAATAGGCGGCTATCTGGATCTCGCTAACTCGCTCGGTAGATTCCTCGCCAAGCTTGGCCCCACTAATCCTGATGCTATTCGTGTTTCCTACCACGGTGATATCGCAGAAAAAGATACTTCTCTCATTTCGCGCACTGTATTGACGGGATACCTAGAAGCAGCTCGCCCCGACGGTCAGGTCAACATCGTAAACTCAACAGCTGTGGCACATGATATGGGTCTGGAAGTTG
>JABHEX010000355.1 GCA_018676385.1 Akkermansiaceae bacterium | reverse complement strand
GTGCCGGATTTTCGGCTCGTTTGTATCACGGTGAATCCTGAGGAAGACGGCGTTGAGCAAATGAAAAGCTATGCGGAGGCACTTGAGGCCGACTCCTCGAACTGGTTGTTTTTGACCGGTGATGCAGAGAGTTTGAAGGATTATATGGTCAGCGAAATGAAGTATGACCCGATCAAAAAACGTTCTGATCCTGAGGAGGCTGCTGCTAAAGGAGCACTGGCACACAATATGTCCATCGCCGTCTACAACCGTGATCTCTCAATGGTTGGTCGTAAGGATCTTTCTGCTGCGCGCGCTGATGGCGATAAGGTCTATCAGGAAGTTGAAAAGTCCTTGCACCAGATGATTGATGTAGTGCTCAAGCAGAAGTAAGTGTGATGGTTGATTACCGGAAATATATCCAACGCGAGCCGGATGCTGTGAAGCAAAAAAAACTCACCTGCGTGGCCTGGGTGTTGAGTGTGCTGATATTTTTGCTCGTTGCGATGATGGGCCGTTACAAAATCGATGTGGGTTTGGATCTTTCTTTCCTGCCGCCGGTTCATGCGATGCTTAATTCACTGGTGACGATCTGCCTGCTAGTGGCATTCTTATCGATCAAAAACAAGAACGTCACATTGCATAAGCGTGCTATTGGTGGCGCGGTCGTTTTTTCTGTGCTTTTTTTGCTCTGCTACGTTGCCTACCACGGAACCCAGCAGGAGGTGAAATTTGGTGATGTTGATGGCAATGGCATAGTAGATGAGTTTGAACTAGCCAAGGCAGGCGTTGCTCGCACAGTTTACCTACTAGTGCTCGCCAGTCACATTCTATTGGCCGCAATTAGTCTGCCATTCATCCTGATCACGCTATCGTTGGGATACACTAATCACTTTGCCCGCCACAAGAAGATGGCGCGTTGGGTATTCCCGATCTGGCTCTATGTCGCGGCCACGGGCCCCGTCTGTTATTGGCTGCTTAGGCCATATTACTAGTACCAACTCAAAAAACTATCTAGTAGAATTTGAGGTGATATAGTTTAAAAATTGGCCTCGCTGCGAAAAGGTTTCGGTAGCTTTGGCTCTTTCTCTGTGTCACTTTCTCAGTCATGGTGCATGCACCATTCCTTCAACGTTTTTTGATAAAGAACAAAATCTACTGGAAAATTTCACCAGTTACTTTTCCTCATTGGTGTAACAAAAAAACCACCACCCCGCATACGGGATGGTGGTTGTAAGATTGACTTGTGGTGGGTTGGTTACCAGCGGTCGTTGCGGTCGCCGCCACGGCCTCCGCGGTCGTTGTCGCGGCGTGGTGGACGCTCCTCACGGGGGCGTGCCTCATTCACGGTCAGGCTTCTGCCGTCGATTTCCATGCCATTGACAGCGTCGATAGCCTTGCGGCCGTCGTCTTCGTTGGCCATTTCTACGAATCCGAATCCTCTGGACCTTCCGGTCTCGCGGTCTTGGATGATTTTTGCACTCTTGACTGGGCCGTATTCTGCGAATATTTGCTCCAAGTCGCTATCACTGAGACCCCATGAGAGGTTTCCTACATATATGTTCATTTTCTTTTCTTGTGTGTGTGCTGTTGTTGAAAACTAAGGACTAACCAGCGCACGAACTAATCATTAGGGTGCTGCCCATTGTTAGGCAGCGCATCCCGGGCAACCTCAAGAGGTTTTCTGGAACGCCGCTGAATTACATGTTATTCACAACGATGGCAAGAACAATCGGATACCCGAAATGACACGCAGGGTGACCAAGCCAGGGAGAAATACGATTTTCTAACCACTAATTCGCCATGAAAATGTTTCCTAGCTTGGTTGCCCTCGCCGAAAGGATTACTTTTTCTTATGCAGATACTCAATCACGTCGACAAACTGCTGAAGAGATAAGTCATCCGCGAGGTGTGGTCCCATGAGTGTGGATGATTGTTTTTTGAGATCCTTCACATCGGACGTCTTCACCTTGGTGGCAATGCCGGCAATGTTGTGAACCACCACTTGCTTGTCGCCATTGGAAACAAGCGTGCCGAGGTGGGTGGTGCCATTTTTCATCGTGACTGTCACCCAGCTCTCGGAAATGGTGGCGGCTGGTTTGAGGATTGCTTCGGCAATCTGCTCCTTGGTGAGTTTCATGCTGAGTAGGTCAGGGCCCTTGATAGTGTCGCCCGGTTTGACGTTGTGGCAGGCCACACACGCCATGCCGGAGAGGACTTTGCGACCACGCTTTTTATTACCCTTGAGTTTTTCCAGAGCGAGCATCACGTCCTCGATGGAAGTGCGGCCAACTTCTCCTTTTTTCTTATTAGGTTTGTTGTTGGCTAGATTTGCTTTGCCAATCCCCTGTAAGTCCATGCGGTGTTTGGTTGCGAGGTCTGCTAACACTTGTTTTCCAGCGGGTGTGGCTTTTTCATAAGCGGCGCGGTAGGCGGCCTCAATCTTGGAGGACGAGTCCCACTTGGCTGGCACGTAGTAGGGGCCACGTGTGTCAGGTCGTGTACCCCACCACCATGAGCCGTCATAGGCTTTTTCCCTAGTGTAGAGCCGGGCGAGAGCCGTCAGGATTTTGATCTGAAATTTGCCATCGCTGGTGGAATTGAGTTTGGCGATCAGGCCATCGATGGCTTTCGGGTCGTGCATCCAGCGCAGTGCCCAGAGAGCGCCATCTTGGCTAACACTATCGAGCTCCTTGAGGCATGCATCAACGGCATTGAGCTTGATGAGTGACTGCACCGCAACGTGAGGCACGACCACGGCAGAGTGTGGCGTGGCGTGCGGGCCTCCTTGGTGACCTTTTTGTGTGGATGGCTTCATGGCAGGAGGCGGAACCGCTATGCGGAGAAGTGCTGTGGCTGCGTTAGGGTTTCCGATCCGACCAAGTGCGACCGCAGCGGCGACCTGCACTCTTGCGTTCTTACTGCGTAGAGCCTCGGTGAAAAGTTGAGTGGCAAGCCCTTTGGCGAAGGGTTTTCGGTCGGCCATGGCGCGTAAGCAGAACTCTTGGATTACTGAATCCTTCGATGCATCAACTAATCCCTTGGAGGCATCCTTTCCGAGTAGTTGCGCATAAGTGAAGATGGCAGCGACCCGACTCTCGAGCGAAGTTGACGGGCTGTTTATCATGGCTAGGATTTTGGAACCCATTGCGGATTCATTGCGTCGGAGAATTTCCTGCTGAACATGCAGACGTGCGGTGGAACTTGGTGACTTCAGGCTATTGATCAGGCCGTCGGAAGATAGCTTTGCTAGATCTGGAAAGGGTTTGTATTTCCAGTCCTTGGGAACGACCCGTTCGACATAGCCTTTCTTGGGGTTGCCCTTGTAACCAGCACCCGCCCAGGCGGAGAGATAGAGCCTGCCAGAGCCATCAACATCGACATCTGAGATCTGTGAGCATTTGATGAAATTTTCAGGTGTTTGTGTAAACGATGGACCATCGGGTTTGATCCGGTGAATGATGAGCTGGCTGCGTCCCCAATCACACATCATCGGTACGTTATTATATTTCTTAGGCCATCCTGGTTCTTGAAAAAACATTGCCCCAGTTCCTGATCCTCCACCCACATCGACAAGGGCGGGGATGATTTCATCGGTGAAGTTTTTGAAAAGAACGGGGTATCCGTATTCGCCCGATTGGATTTGGTGAATGAAGCGTACATTCCAGCCGCCACCGTCGTTGGTATTGCCGCGGGTGAAGATGTTCATAAATGGATCGATAGCGACGTCGTAAATATTGCGTAATCCGTGGGTGTAGACTTCCATTTCCTTGCCATTAGGGCGGACCCGCAGAATGCCGCCACCAAGGATCGTGATTTTTTTTCCTTCTACATCCTCGGCATCCACCATGCCGAAGTCGCCCACGGCGATGTAGATCCAGCCATCGATACCCATGCGGATGCTGTTGGTGGTGTGGTCCGCACCACGTTTCTGATTATGCAACAGAGTGGAAACGTTTTTAATCAATCGCTTCGGCTCGCCATCTGCCTTGCCGTCACCATTGGCATCGGTGAGCACGCTGAGATGCATGCCGGTCATTACGCCGGTATCCGCAGGGATCACCGTGTGTAGCACGTAGAGCTTATCGCCCACAGCGATGAGTCCGCGTGGATTATCGATATGGGCAAACACGATATTTTCGTCAGCGTTACCGTCGTTGTTGGTGTCGCGCAGACGAATGATTTTTCCTTTGCCAGCACCTTTGCCGAGGGAGCCGAGCATGTCTACGCCGACAAATACATCACCTTTTGGATGCGCGCACAAGCAGGCGGGTGAAGGAGTGATATCTGGGCCTGAAAAGCGGGTCTGCTCTAGCTCAGGTGGGAGGGCTTGTGCAGTGCTATGAATTAAGCAAGCATACAAGAGAGAGGATAACAAAAACCGAGTGTTCATAGGAGGGGGAATACTAATATCATGCCTATTACTCGTCAAGTGGAGCGAAACTTTCATTTCGAGCACCAACAATTAATGCCCATGATCGGCACATGCGTGGCATTTCACCCAGACACTGGTACCATCGGTGTAGTGCTCTTTTTTCCAGATTGGTACAGTGGACTTAATCGAGTCGATGATGGCGCGGCAGGCATCAAACGCAGCGTCGCGGTGGGCTGCTGACACGGCGATGGCGATGGCGATTTCGCCGATTTGTAGGTGGCCGGTGCGGTGCTGACAGCGGGCGGTGACGATGTCGTGATCGGCGCAGATTTTTTCTAGGATACGGTTGCCCTCTTTTTCGGCCAGCGCAGGGAAAGCCTCGTATTCGAGTGATGCGACGTTGCGTCCTTGGTGGTGGTTGCGTACCCAGCCTTCAAAGCTGGCGAAACCACCGGCGGCGGGATCACGCACGGCATCGCAGAGTGCGCGTGGATCGATGGGTTTATTAGCTAGTTTGAACACAGAGAAATAGGTTTGGTATTTGAAGTTAAAAGCTTGGAATTTAACGGGCTAGCCGCCGGCAACGGGCGGGATGAAGACAACATCTTCACCCTCGGCGAGTGGGTGTGACCAGTCGGTGAAATCGCCATTGACGGCTACCATCATGCCTTTGCGTTTCAAGGGAATGGAGTGCTTGGCGCGAATCTCCTCGAACAGGCCAGCGGGAGTCTCGGAGTCGGTTTTGATGGTTTCAGATGACGTGCCGGTAAGCTCGCGGAGTTGGGCGAAGTAGGAGACGTTGATGGTTTTCAAGAGGGTGGACTTATTGAGACGGGCTTTGATTTCCAGTAGATCAGCTTTGGTGTTGGTGTTGGCCAGCGGCCAGAGACC
>JABHEX010000354.1 GCA_018676385.1 Akkermansiaceae bacterium | reverse complement strand
GGCGGATCAAGCAAGGAGGAATACGAAGGACACCTCGTCAACCTGATCAACGACCTGCGCAAGGACCTTAAGGCACCCAAGATGAAGGCCGTGGTGGCTACCGCTGGTTTTGAAGGTTACCGCATCAACTCCGGTAACTGGAAAGGCGTTTGGGAAGCCCAGATGTCTGTGGGCGACCCCAAGCAGCATCCCAAGTTCAAGGGCAACGTTGCCAGCGTCGATACCCGTGACTTCTGGCGCGAGATCGAGGAGTCCCCACGCAGCCAAGGATACCACTACCACCGTAACCCTGAATTTTATCTGCTCTGTGGCGAGGCTATGGGTCGCGCCATGGTTCGTATGTTAGGTGGTAAGGCTGCTGTCATTCCCAAATCCGATCGCGAAGCCAAGACCTTGGCCGCCATGAAAAAAGAGGCCGCCACACCAGCTCCCACCGAGGCTGAGATCGCCGCCTCTCAAGCTGCGACCAAACCCATGGTCATCGACGGTTTAATGCACGGTTACCTTACCAACTCGCGCAACGAGAAGAAGCTCGATGGCGTGTTTGTCACTTCCCAACCTAAGCCGGGGAAATCCCCCGAGTATCTTGAGGATCCGGTTGACGACGTGGTTGCTTTCTTCGAGGAAGCTGGAGTCGATACCTACAGCTGGAAACCCGTGCTGCCTGACATGCACAAGGCGAGCTGGGAGATCCTCGGTTTCAACCTCGCTAATAATCCGTACGACCAGCCGGCGCCCAAGAAGGGCGAGAAAGCCAAGTCCGTGCCAGTAGAATTGAAGCTCCCAGCAGGTCAGGAGAACTGGTTTGCTGCCGACTTCGATGCCGTCAAGGCTGGCTGGAAAAAGGTATCCGCACCATTCGGTAAGACTGTCGAGAAAGAGTGGCCAGAAAACCTCGCATGGATTGTTAAATACCCGCTTTACCCCGCCGAGCGTCCACAGCCGACCACGGTTGTTTCCGAAAATGTCCTGCTGATGCGCGGTAAGTTCGACCTGCCACCCGCCAAAAAAGGTCACCGCTATCGCGTGCACGTCATCGGTAGCATCAATGCCAACTCCGGTGAAGGATTCGCCATCTACGTCAACGGCAAGCTGATGGGCGAGCGCAAGACTGGCGTGCTCGGCTGGCGCCGCCAGGGTAAAAGCGGCAGTGCAGTCTGGTCCGAATTCCTCAACGACTTTAAAGGCGGCTCGGTCACCCTCGCCGTCGCTAACTTCCCGATGAGCAACTTCTCACCTGCTCGCGTGCCCCCCGCCATCGGCCCACTCAGCGTTACCATCGAAGAGCAAAAAATGCCCGACCCTAAGGCTCGACCTTGAAGTCATTTATTTTAGCTATCAAGGACAATAACATCCACCCAGTTTCTCAAGCATATCAGTTAAATGGCTTGTCATGATTGTTTCACTTGGAGCGAAGCCTTCCCAGGAGGCCCCCAACTTGGGATGGAATTCTAGAGATGTGAAGTGGGGCAGGAGAGTGGGGTAGTGGTCGCCGACCTTTTCCGGCTTAAAAAAACAACCAACCTTATAACCCCGCTTTCCGGTCAGATGGACACGACATAAAGCATGTTTTGGACATCAATGTTGTATGCCAAGTATATCGCGGTCAGTTATCTACTTATAGAGCGGAACCATATACTGCCGTCCACGCTCTTTCTTAAACTTGCGCGACGGCAGGTCTTTGGCCATGAGAAGAATGGTTTTGCCATTGCGGGTGTGGCGGATCGCGTTACGAAAATAGGCTGGTGCTCGCCAGCCGTGGGTCGCGGTCGAGAGACGTAGCTCGGAGTTCTCTGCGACAAAGGCAGTGTCAGCGGTGTTGCCGACGTTCACCACGCCGCCGATGATCTCACTGCGGCCGCCGTTGATGGTGTGCACCACGACTCCTTTGCCCTCGCTCTTGTAGCCCATCAGGACAAGGTCGCCGCGATCGTTGAGGATTTCCGGTTCTCCACGTTCCGGGTTGAGTTGGCGGGCCCAGACTTTTTGTCCTTTGAACGACACGGCACAGCGACCATGACCGTGCTCGCCGGGGCGGGCGCCGGTGGTGGTCGCGACGTTTTCGAAGAACACTTTCGCTCCGGGCACGGAATTCTGATAGATTCTTAATGTCTGTGTCTGCATGTCCTTGAAGCAAACGGTGCGAGTGCTCGCGTGGGTGAAGGTGCAGTGTTTGCCGCGCCACTGTTCCCAGGCGAGGAGTCGCTCAATGAAGAGTGGTGGAGAAGTGGCGTCACCTTCCTTGATGAGGAATCCCTCCCGGTCAGAGTCTGCTAGGTCCGGCCCCGCGACTAGGTCACAGAACTGGAAATCGATGTGTTCGACACCAGCAGGGATTACCACAGGTTCGTTAATCAGGTAGCGTCCGGGTTCGAAGAAAATTTCCGTGGCCCCGGAGTTCATCGCCGCTTGGATGGCGCGGCTGTCGTCGTTGGAACCGTTGCCGATCGCTCCGAAACGTTGGATGCCGGTTCTACTTTTCTCGTTCCCCTCATAGACTGGAGTTTCCTCGATCGGCAGTCGGGCCATACCCTTCGGGCCATTTGCTCCGAAGGCTGCGGGGTATGCCCATTCCTTGACCTCGCGGGCGTCTCCGAAGCCATCGAGGGTGACGTTAGATACATAGAGCCCGCCGGCTTTGCGGTCGATTCCGCGTGGTCCGGATCCCGATAGGGTGGAGTCGAGAAGTGCCGTAAACCCACGCGGGCTGGTGCAGGTCAGGCCTGCGGGAGAATCACTGGTGCGGAGCTTTCGTAGGCTTACGCTTACCGATCCGACGGTTACACCCGAGATGAGCTGCCCACGGGTCGTGATATGTTCGGCGTGGGCAAACATGCCGTTGGTCGCGGAGTCGATGTGCAGACCGTGGTCGAATCCCTCGACTTCAATGTGCTTGAGCAGCACCCCGGAGTAGTTCGCGTGTCCGAGTTGCAGGCCGGCGAAACCCTTGCCGTCGCCACTCACGATCCTGACGTTGCGAACAGCACCCGAATTGTTAGCAAAAAAATCCAGTCCGACAGCGCCGGGATTATTGTTTCCGGTATGGATGGTGAGGTCTTCGCAGTAGTTAGATGTCGCGACGTTGGTTTGTTTCCCGGCCATATAGGAAATGACCGGCTTGCGTGATCCGGCGCCAAATCCGGGTGAGTTGTCCTTGAGGCGGATGACCGTGTGATTCACACCTGCACCACGCAGTCGAATCTGCTGGTTCATTTCGCTGCCGTAGGTATTCACCAGATCCTTGTGGCGATGACGGAGTGTGTCCGATACAAGGTAAGTGCCCGCGGGAAGGTAGAGCACAGGTAGATAAGCGAGATCCAGGGAGGTTGAGCAGTGTACAACACCATCCTCACGGTAGTTCTCCGCGCTCCGCGGATGCTGGTGGAATCCTTTCGCCGGAAGATTTTTCATTTCCAGCAAGGTTTTGCGGTATGACAGCAGAGTGAGCCGGGTGACATCGTCCATGGCGCGTAAGATGGCATCGGTTGAATCTCGCTTGCCCGTGGGGTCGGCGAAATAGGGTGCTTTGCAAAGGTTAAGGCGCCCGTTTCGGTCCATTTCAGCAGGCTCGGCCATCAGCTGTGCCGACAGAAGCATGCTAAGAAGCACTAGAAGAATGGAGGTGGTTCGGATCACAGATGATGGCTCGTCGAGAACAGGGGAGCGGAAATTGAACCCAAGAGCAACACAGAAAGAATCGCTTGAATAAACTGGTGATTCAAACAAGTTCTCCTTTCTGAGAGCCTGACGCCGTGATTGGACGGAGTGCCTATAAATGATGAAAACAAGGAAACTTATCAGACTCGCTTGGGTGTTTACGCTCCTTGCCTGCACCTCCGTGCTGATGGGTGAGGAAACAAAGCCAATCCCCGGCAGCCTAGAGGGCTTGGATGGATTGCTTGCGAAGATGGATCGCAACCTGCTCAGAAGGGGAAAGAAGAGTGAAGTTAGACATGGAGAAAACCTGCCCTAAATAGGGCAAGTGTCAAGAGTTTAATATCTGGATGCTCTGTGAAGAGGTGGTTAATACCATCTTGATTCGCGATTCATCACGGTTTTTTCCTATGCTTGAATAAGTTCGGAAAGGGTCGCAAAAAACCAAAAAACCACAACTAACAAGAATATAAAAATGAACCAATCAATTAAAACAACGATGTCCCTCGCCGCGGCGATGG
>JABHEX010000036.1 GCA_018676385.1 Akkermansiaceae bacterium | reverse complement strand
TATCAGCCAAACCCGCCGCAACCGTCCTCGCGACACTCTCTGACAGCACCGCGCGGAACCAAAGTTACCCATTAGTCGCCTGGCAACGCTACGGCACCGGTAAATGCATGTCGATTGCCTCAGACCGACTCTGGCGATTACGCTACAAGACCGGCGACAAGTATCACTGGCGCGTCTGGTCGCAGTGCATTCAGTTCATGACACTCTCCCGTCTGATGGGTGAACACAAACGCATCCGCCTAGAAACCGACCGCTCGATTTACCCCGTCGATGGGCAGTGTCGATTGTATGCCCATGTTCTTGACGACAACTTTGAGTCAATTTCCCAACCGAGATTTGAGGTATACGTAACCAACACAGCTGGCGGACAAACCAAGGAACTTGTCAGCCTGCGGCCAGACAAGTCACAGCCCGGTCTCTATGAAGGATACTTTACTCCGAAGACGCCTGGCCGATACAGACTTGAGGCTAATGAAAACGATAAACGCATTTCCAGCACCACGGAATTTCAAGTCAGTGACGTCCGACAGGAGTTACTAAACGCCGGCATGGACTCCGATAATCTCCAACACATTGCAGACCTAACAGGCGGCGCCGTGCTCGGTGTTCGCGAACTCAACAAACTAAACGACCTCGTCAACGGCGAGCCAGCCACCACCACCATGCGCTCCGAGCGTCCACTGTGGGATAACGCGCTGGTGGTTCTGCTGTTTGTTGGATTGTTAGGAACCGAATGGATCTTACGAAGAAGACACGACCTACCATGAGCGAAGCATCTCAAAAATCCGCCCTCGATCCGTGCCTGCGCGCGGTTTGGCAACGCACGCAACGCAAGCACATCAGTGCAGGCTTTTTGGCGCTGCTCCGCTGGAGTATTCCACTATTCATGTTTGGCATGGCCATCGATTGGCTAACCTATACGCCCACAGCCGGTCGAGTGGTGATTTTGGCAATCGTTTTAGGGGTTTCCCTCTACCAAGCATGGCGAGCCGGCTGGCAACAGCTGCGCGTATTTAACGCCACACGCACCGCATTGCAGGTTGAGGAACAACATGGTGGCCTTGAAAGCCTGCTTGCCACCGCCGTTCAGTTTGGGGAATCAAAAAAGACAGATGGATCTTCGTCGAGCCTCATCGACGCCACTTGCAATAAAGCGAACATCACCGCTGGGGATCTCAAACCAAATAAGATCATTAACTTCAAGAGCCTGAAGACACCAGTCTACATCGCAGCAGGACTGGCAGCTCTCGTGCTCCTTTTTGCCGTCATCAACGGCTCGTTCCTCGCTGCAGGTTTGGCTCGTATCTTCACGCCATGGACACAGATTGCCTACCCAACCAACACCAATCTTGATCTCAAAACAAAGGACATGGTATTGAAAGAGGGTGATAGCGCCAAAATTATTATCGGAGTCTCAGGTGTGATCCCGGACACCGCCAAGTTCTACCTCCGCACTGGTGACGGTGATCCTCGCGAAATTGAACTCCCAGTAGCCAATGGTATGTGCGAATACACACTCGCCTCCGCATCCCGTGGCTTCAGTTACCGAATCAAAGCCGGCGACGCCCGTAGCGACTGGCATCAAGTCCGCGTGATCGCCGCACCACGCATCGATGACGTTCAGGTCGGACTCGAATTTCCCAGCTACCTCGAGCGCGAGACCAAAACCGTAGAGGCGCTTACCCTGACCGTGCCACAGCAAACCAAACTCAAATCCCAAATCACCCTCGACCGCCCCATCAGCAAGGCCATGCTCATCCGCGACGGCGAAGACCCACTGCCACTCGAAGTGACCGGTGATGGTCGCCAGATTGTCTTTGATGAAGAAGCCACCGCCTCACGAGGCTACAATTTCACATGGGTGGAAAAACAATACGGATACGAATTCACCAGCCCACGCTACTACCTTCAAGTCGCCTCAGACCAAGAACCACGGGTTGAACTTACATCCCCCGAATCCAACCTCGTTGCCATGATAGGTCGCCCGCTCAGCCTCGCCGCCCGTGTCCAAGACGACCACGGCATCGGCTCAACAGCCGTCGCCTATCGTGTCAATCAACTTGATGAAGTAGCCGTCAAACTTAAGCTCTCACCGAAAAATGGACAGGGCGACCAACCTGTCGATTGGGATTACCGAAAAGCCATATCCGACATCAAAATTGGCGACACCGTATCTTTCACCATCGAAGTCAGCGACCGATATCCCGGAAAAGACGGCCCGCATGTCGTTCGCTCGGACACACGCCGAATTACTTTCCTTTCTAAAAGAGACTATCTCAAACAGATGCTGAAAAAGAAAGACCGCCTGCTTTCGCGCATGCTGACAATCTACAGGCAGCAACGATCGGCATTTGATAACGTGCGCAGTCTGGAACCAGACGCCGACACCTATATGCAGATCTGTCAGGTCGAGGCGATCCGACAAGAACTCGTCCGGGACCAGCTTAAGGAGATTGCATCGCAGGTGAAATCCTTACTTGATGACCTCGCCGCTAACAAGCTCTCGGACGTTCCCCAAGCCGAGTCGCTTGAACACATTCGTTTGGCATTACTCACAATCGCAGACGAACACCTCGCGAACGCGGCGTCCCGCCTACGTCATCAGTCCGGCGTTATAACAGGCAATACTCAAGAAACCCCCGATCCCTCATCCGCGGCCACCGCCGTCAATACCGCCGCCCGCGAGCTGGGTAGCCTGGTTTTACTTCGATCCATTGATATGGCCCAAGAAGTCTATGCACGCGAAACACGTATGCTGGCACAAGTCCAAGCGTCCTTGCGCTGGCGCACCGTGCAAGCCGAATCGGCCAAGTCAGCACCCGCTCTCGCGAAAGAACAAAAGAAACTCGCTCAGTGGACAACCCGCCTGATCACCGATTTACAAAATGGAATGCGCTACGAGAAACGACCCTTAGCCGTTCTTCGCCTGGGCCAAAGCTTGAAAAATTTGCAGGCAACCGAGACCGAACAACGGATGCTTAAAGCCGCCACGCTGATTACTCAGGGCAAACCCGATCAAGCGGAGCTTCTCCAAACCGGATTGATTAAATCCCTGCTCGATGCCGAATTCAGTGTGCGCCTGAGTGGTGCATACGCAACGCTGATCAAAACCCGGAACCAGATGCGCATACTTGTCAAAGTGCAGGAGATACTTCGCAAACAATGTTCCGACATGTCGGCCGATGACTTCAAGGCAGGTAGTGCAAAGACCGCACAAGCCCAAAAGAAACTTCGCAAACGCCTGCTAACCTTGCTCTTACCGACAGTCCCCGCACCACGCACCGAGCTGTTTGATGAAACATTCCCGCAAGCACCCGCAGTACAATCCCTGCTCAAAAAAGCCGATCTTGCGATGGTGGAAGCCCTCAAGCAATTCGCAGCCGGTCAACAGGACGCGACCACCGCACAGCAACACAAAGCAGAAAAGACACTGACAGATCTAGTAAATCTGGTCGATCGCTGGTCCGTGGAAATGGGAATTCAAACACTCGGCCTGAGCACCATAGTCGCCAAATCAAGCGAACGCCTTGCCCTGATGGAGGAATTCGAAGCCAAAGTCATCGCACTCCTGGAGAAAACCGATGCCGCTGCGGCAGACGAGAAAAAAGTAGATACTCTGGAAAAACCCCAGCTACTCCTCGCCAAAGAACTCGCTACCTTCGGCAACGACCTCGAGAAACAAAATCAGGCAAATACAGACCAAGACGTGCCGCCACTTCTCAGCCGGGTTCGGCGCGCAGAAAAGGCACTGCAGAGCGCCGCAACCTCTCTGAAAGCCAACGATGCCGACCAAGCCATCGGCCATCAAGAGCAAGCGGCCGACATTCTCGCCGAGGGCTATGCAATCGTTACCCGACAAAATGAGCAACTCGGATTGCTACAAAGTTTGCTAATGTTCCAGAGATCCGTCACGTTTGCCAATGGCTACATGGGCGACATTGTTGCTGAACAAAGAGACCTGATCAGGGCAACCAAGGCGTTGAAAAATGATGACGCCTCAGCCATCCTGCCTATGTTCGCTCACTTGGAACGCTGCATCGAAGAGGTCGCACCCTTGCTCAACCTGGTAGCCGCCAGAGTTGATGCCGGCACACCATTGACCTTTGCCGTCTCAGACTTGGCAGACGCCGTCGACTCGCTGGAAAACAACGACAAACTCGATGCCATTGACGCTCAGGAGGTCGCCACGGAATCACTCGCAAAAGTCCACACTCTCGTCAAGGAAATGAAATCACAGACAAACTACGTCGCTGAGATTATTGAGTTCCTCCATGCATCCGTCGCCACCACCACCATGCTGGAATATCAACAAGACGAGTTAATGCGCAAGACCCAGACGACCAAACAAGAGGATTTGAAAGCCCTGGCAGAGCAACAACGCAAGCTGCTCGACAAAGCAGAAAAAAATGGACAAATCCTCGAGTTAGTTACCGGAGGCATTCCATCACACAGCGTGTTTGTTGAGAGAGCAAAAGCTAAGCACAGAGGCAACGGAGAACTCGTTTTACCTGAGGAAATGCCAGCATACACCGAACCCGCCAAGTTGATGCGCGAGGCATTAACCCGATTGGAATCAACAGACGCATCTGCACTCGAGCAGATGGAGCTCGCGGCAGCAACGCTCAAACAGAATACCGAATCTCTGTTTACTGTGATTAGCATGCTCCACGGCCTACCCGATATCGAGATCATGACCCACACCGATCCGGGCGTTACCCGATTGGTCGATGTCCTTGCCGTCGCCAGCTCACACAAGGTGTTGTTCCGCCATACCAACGCCGCCAAGCAGCAGGAAATCAAGCCCATGGCCACACGCCAGAAAGATCTCGCCGAACGATGCCAGAAACTCGCCCAAGTCGGTGAGCCACACCCGATGCTCCAAGCCGCTGCCACTCAGCTTGCCGCTGCCAACACTGCCATGCAGTCGGCTAACCAGGACACCATCAAACGCAGCCAGAAAGTGGCAATGCAAACCCTACAGCACTTTATCATTGAGCAGGCACTGATTTTGGAGACCGCTACTCCTCCGCCGTCACCTTCCCCTGGTGACCCGGACGACGGTGGAGACGGCAGTGACGGTGACCCAGCATTTACCGCCGGGTTTGCCTCCGAATTTGCAAGTGGCGAAGCACCCAAAGACAAGCGTGCTGGCTGGGACGTTCGCGGTGAACGTAACCGGGCCGCACTGAATCAAAACTTCGCACGTGAACTGCCACTAGAATACCGAGGCCTATTGAAAAACTACTACGAGAGAGTTGCCAAATGAATAAAATAAGAAATCACAAACATCGTTATCTTTCCGCCGCTCTGTGCATGTTGATGGCCGGCGCCTTCATCACGCCACTTGCTGCACAGGAAAAGCCATCGGATACAGAAGCACCCGAGATGACCGAGCAGACCGAAAAGGCCATCGATCGCGGACTCAAATACCTCATCTCCAGCCAGAATAAAGATGGCTCGTGGGCCAGTCAAGACCCTGCCAAAGGTGGCGGATATGCAATCGCCGGCACTAGCCTAGGACTGATGGCATTCATGGTCGAGGGACATTTCCCCGGCTTTGGCCCTTACGGCAAAGCACTGGACCGTGCAAAAGATTATCTACTCAAACGATCCAAGGACTCCGAGACAGGTTCCATGGGCGTGAAAATGTACGAAATCGGGCTCTACACCATCGCAATGTCAGAGCTCTGGGGCATGACCAGCGATCCCGAGGACAACAAAGAGATCCAAAAGGCTCTGGAAAGAGTCGTTGACATCATCTTACGATCACAGAGCCCTCTGGGCGGCTGGCGCTACGCACCACGCCCCGACTCCGGCCAGGACACATCCGTCACCGCGATGGTTTTTGTCTCGCTCGCATCCGCGCGTGAAGCAGGTGTGCTAGTGCCCACCGAGACGATCAAAAGACTAACCGGCTACCTCCGCGACCAGGCGTTCGACGAACAACGCGGCGGCTTCGGCTACCAAGGTAAGGGCTACACCATCGCCTGCACCGCCGGCGGCGTCTATGCCGCCCAGCTCGCTGGCAACCGCGACACCGAATGGGTCCAGGCCGCAATCAACTCTCTTGAAAACGACCCCAAAATGTTCTCCAGAAAAGACAACGGTCATTTCTACTACTCACACTACTATGCCATGCAGGCCATGGTGCAGGCGGGCGAAGAGCGCTACGCCAAATGGTATCCCAAGATCCGTGACGCACTGCTCACACTACAGAAACCTAACGGATCATGGCAGGAAAAGGAGCTGGATTATCCACACAAAACTCCCATGTCGATCATCATCCTCGGCACCCCTAACAGATACATTCCCGTCTACCAACGCTAAAGTGCAAGATCACCCATGTTCAATCAACTTAGTATGAACCATAAGCCTGCACGCCTGCTGCTACTCGGCTTGACAGTTGCGTTGACCTTCGTTGCTCAGGCATCTGCTGACGAACAAAAATCCGGCAAACATTTATTTATCCTCTCCGGCCAATCAAACATGACCGGCGGTCTCAAAGCGGCATTCGCTGCTCGTGTTGAAAAACATTTAGGCAAAGAGAATGCCGTCGTCGTCATGCGGGCGAGGGGTGGCCGTGGTATTCGATTCTGGGTCGCCGATTACCGCCAGCCGCCCGGCCGAGGACTGTCCGAAAAAAAAATGAAAAATTCCAATGGCACGGAATACAAACGCCTCATCGAAGCCACCTTGGCCGCCACCAAAGATCAATCATTTGCCTCCGTCGGCTTCATCTGGATGCAGGGCGAATCAGACGCCAATAACCGACTCTCCGAGACATACGAAGAAAGCTTCCACAAATTGATCAAACAGCTCAAAAAGGACCTCAAACGAAACGATCTCTACTTCGTCATCGGCCGTATTAACGACTATGCCCGCAGCAGGCAACCCAATGACCACTGGATTCAAGTCAGGGAAACTCAGGTCAAGCTCGGCAAGACCCCAGGCAACGCCTGGATCAATACCGATGACCTCAATGGCGGCGATGCCAAGCAGCCCGACGGTGACATCCATTTCCCCAAAGAGGGAGCCGTCGCCCTTGGCCAGCGCTTTGCTGACAAAGCCATCGAACTGATCACCAAACCCTAGTGATATCTCGAATACCATCTCGAATCGGTGAAATATCACACCGTTTCCCGACGTCCTATTGAAACCACTTGCTACTATGAACAGACAGCTCCGGACCATTATCACTTTATTCTCTCTCGCCAGCCTAACCGTAGGATCACTGCCCGTGATGGGGCAGAACCAGATCCCCGATGCCAAACTCAGTAAGCTGGAAGCAGCGCGGGTTGCCACCGACAAAAGCCGCTCAGCTGCCAGAAAAAAACTCGCACTGCGACGCGTCATCCGTGAGGGAGAAACTCTCGTCAAAAATCACCCCGCCGCAGCCAACCGCTTCGGCGCCCTTCACATCATCTTCCGCGCCCAACAATCACTCGTCGGGATAGATAAAACATCAACCACACGTAACGCCTTACTGGCGACTTGTGAAAAACTCGCCGCCGCACCCAATGAATACGCGGCACTACGGCTCGATGCCGACCTCCTGCTCACCCAAGCAAAATCAGCACGAGAAGGAGCAGATGCCGACGGGCGAGCCGATGCGCTCCGCCCACTAATTGAACGCTACCGCGACACCGAGGTCGAGTCAAAGGTCATCCGAATCGCCATGATCATGGCACTGGAATTAGGAAATACCAAACTCGTCAACGACCTGCGGAGAGTAGTCGCCGAACGCTTCCCGGGCGATATGAGCCTGATCAACTTCCAGCGCGAGAAACTCGCAGGACAAGTCTTCGGCGCCCCGTTCATTGGCACTTTTGAGCGAGGCGACGGCGAGAGAGTGCGCTTTCCCATGGATTTCCTCGGCACGACGACCGCGCTCTATTGCTGGTCGAAGGAGAATGATGGTCTCGAAGACCTCAAGGCACTGGCCGCCGACTGGAAAAAAGCCAAGGTTGCAATGAATGCCGCCGGCCGGTTCCAGATCGTCAGCATGAACATGGATGATCTGCCTGATGCTGGTGAGTCCATCTTGCGTCGGTTGGGGCTCGATTGGCAGGCACTCACAATGCCGAAAGGCAAAGACAACGCGATCTATCAG
>JABHEX010000353.1 GCA_018676385.1 Akkermansiaceae bacterium | reverse complement strand
GGATTGGTTAGCTCGAGTGAAGCTGAAAAAAGAAGTGCTCGATGTGGCAAAGCGACTGGAAGTGGCAAATCAACATAACGCGAACAGCAAGTGGGCAAATGCTTCTCAGAAAAGTTTTTCCGATCACCTGAACGAACAACGTGCAGTGATGGGGTTACATCCTCTGTTATTGGAAGAACGTCTAAGCGCTGCTGCGAGGGACCACTCCAGTGATATGAAAACCCTCGGGTTTTTTGCTCACACATCTCCGGTGAAAGGAAAAAAGAGCCCTGCGGATCGAGCTCGTATGGCAAAGTTTGCCGGAAGATGGACGGGTGAGAATATTTTTATGGGTTCAGCATCACCGACGGCCGCTTACAACGCATGGTTCGGGTCTGACGGTCACCGTTTTATTATGTTCACACGCGGCGGATCTAACGTAGTCGGCGTGGGTGTTGTGGGTGGCCATTGGACCATGATGAATGGTAGAATGTGAGTTTTTTGTCTAATCAAATCGATGATCTCATGGGCATTAGATCAAGGGGTGGTGTGACAATAAGTATGCTTATCCAATGAAGTCCTGAAGAGCCTGAGGAAGATCCCCTCCGTGACGGATATCGGTGGATGTTTCCTCAAAAATCACATCCTCAGCAATGTTGATGGAGAGATTTCCAGCACGTTCAAGCCAGCGGCAAATGAAGACAAGATCAAGGTAGTCCCTGTATTGCTCGGTCTCGCCTTCAAGCTTTTTGGCAAAAAACCTCGAGATGGTCTTTTGGGTTTTCTTGAGCATTTTTTCACGTTCGACGATGTCGAGAGCTAGTTCCGCATTGCTGTCGCTATACGCAGTCATAGCATCCGCAAGCATCGTGGCTGTAACTTGATATAATCCCTCAACACGTGAAACCTCTGCGAGCTCTGGATTCTTAAGCATTTTTCTAGCTCGTTTCGCAATACTCACTGCCTGATCAGAAATGCGTTCTAAATTAGAGGCGGTTTTCATAGAGGCAATTACCATGCGTAGATCACTTGCAACGGGGCGAAATTTTATGATCAGATTCATTCCCATCCGGTCAATTTCAATCTCTAATTTATCCTCATCTTCATCGTCAGCAATTGCCTGATTACAGAACTCTTTGTTACGCTGAAATAATCCCCTGACTGCATGTTCAAGATTCCGTTGTGCCCCAGCCCCCATGGTAAGCGTCGCTTCCTTGAGTGCTCGTTGTGCATCGTTAAATGTGCTAAGTATGTGATCTCCGTTTGGCATGATAGTAGTTTGTTAGGATGTTATCCGAACCGCCCGCTGATGTAGTCCTCAGTCTGTTTAATGGATGGATTCGTGAAAATATGTTCTGTGGTGTTGTATTCGATCAGTTCGCCGAGATAGAAAAATGCAGTTTGGTCAGATATGCGGCTCGCCTGCTGCATGGAGTGAGTGACGATGACGATAGTGAAATCTTGGCGTAGTTCGAGAATGAGCTCCTCGACCTTGGCCGTGGCGATCGGGTCAAGAGCGGAACATGGCTCATCCATCAGAATGACCTTTGGTCGTACTGCAATGGTCCGGGCAATACAAAGTCGTTGTTGCTGGCCGCCGGAAAGTCCTAAGGCGCTATCCTTGAGGCGATCCTTGACCTCATCCCAGAGGGCTGCACCTCGCAGGCTTTTCTCTACTGCCGCATCAAGGAGGCTTTTCTTTTTTATTCCTTGGATGCGTGGACCATAGGCGACGTTGTCGTAGATGCTCTTGGGGAAAGGGTTGTATTTTTGGAAAACCATCCCGACTTGTTTACGCAGCTCGATGGGGGATACACTTTTTGAATGAATGTTCTGATCCATAATACGGATTTGGCCACTGGTAATGCGTGAGGTTTCAACCAGATCGTTCATTCGGTTCAGGCACCGGATTAGAGTGGATTTACCACAGCCTGAGGGTCCGATGAATGCGGTGACTTGCTTTTCGGGTATATCAAGCGTGATGTTTTGTAAGGTATTTGTCTTACCCATGTCATAGCTGAAAGACAGATCATCGATTTCAACCATAGTTTTCAGTCCATTCAGGTGATTGGTTGGCCTAGTTTGGGCAAGCTGTGCTTTTGCTTGTTCCGTGTGTTCACTTGATGGTGACTGACTAACAGCCTGGTCGATTGCGCTAGCAGTGGGCTCAATATTTTGTGGTTTCTTTTGAGTCATGGATTTCATTGGTAAAGATGGATTGTTGGTTTATTACCACTTAATCTTGTTGCGGAAGTGAATACGAAGCCAGATAGAGATTCCGGCAAGCGCCATCACGATGAGCATGAAGACGAGTACGGAGCCATACTGCATCGGCTCTGTGTATTCTGATTGTGGAATGCGGCCAGCTACGGTGTAAATATGATAGGGGAGTGCTTGAACCGACTGTTGAAGGAACTCAACGAAGGCGGCAAATCCTGTTGATTGAACTGCTTCCCATGGGAGATCCGAGCGCTCTGCAGCAGCAGCGGTGAACATGATCGGCGCTGTCTCACCAGCAACACGGGTGATCCCCAGCACCGAGGCGGTTAGGATGCCTGGTAGTGCATAGGGTAGGACGGCTGTGCGAATGGATTGCCACTTTGATGCACCCAGCGCAAGTGATGCCTCACGGAATCCCATGGGAACTGCACGAAGTGATTCCTCACAAGATGTGATAATTACAGGAAGAACCATGATGGCTAAGGTGAATCCACCGGCGAGCATACAGGTGCCCCAACCTTCGAATGATAGATATGTCCATCCATCATGGAAATATTCTTGGCTGTTCGATCTGGCGGCAGCGACAACTGTGGATGTCGATAATTCACGTGTTTCCATGTGAATTTTTTTCTCTTCAACAACACGTAGCTGTGGTGTCGACGCAACTGGTGCTAGCGGTAAGGATAACTTGCTTTCGATGTGAGGAGTGCTGGTTAGGCTCGGAGCAAGCATGACAAATAATCCTAAACCGAATAAGCCAAACACAATTGAGGGCACACCAGCAAGGTTGAGCATTGCCAGACGAAGCGATTTTGTGAATGCGCCTTTTCGGGCATATTCGTTCAGGAAGGTTGCTGCGCCAATCCCCGTGAAAAGAGCCACGACCATGCAAATGATAACGAGTAATCCAGTGCCGACAATAGGTCCTAAAATACCACCACCAGAATACGAGTGGGTGTTTTCTGAGTTGGTTTTAAACTTACCGCTTTCCTCATTGGCGCGAGTTATCGCGTCCAGATCCTCAGTGTCTATTCTGATCTCCGCATCCTTCGCCAGAGTGAACCGTGTATAATCGACCTTTTGTTCGAAATCTGTCACGTCCTCAAGTTTGATGCCAGGGTTGGCGGCAATGAGTTGTTCATAGTTACTCACAGGAAGCGTGAGTTCTGCGGGCTCAGCGAGGTTTACAACGATTGAACCTCGCACGAGATTGTGCTGCGTTGTGATTCCTTGGTTCGCGAGGATTGCGATAGCTGATAAAGGGGCGTAGTATACTCCTTTTGCTAAGGTGAACTGATGGAATATGGTTGTTTTGGGAAGATCTTCTTGTGATTGAATTGGCAGTGTCCCATTTTCATCTTCGTCGAAGGCAGCGAAATAGGTGTTGGCATCCACCGTGATGGTCTGGGTTTTCGGTATGATGGATTGGCAGATTTTATCAGGCTCGTCATCGGGAAACCCCTGGCGCATCTGGAAAATCAGATCTGTCGGAGCTAGTGCGTCGTGGGCAGTTTTACTTAGGGCATAATCTCCCTTGGCGATGGTGACCTTGTAATCACTGAGCGTTACCTCCCGCGTGGTGACTCCAGCGGGGATGAGCTTCGGAATCAATGACTTCAACTTTTCAAATTGGTCGGTCATTAGGGTGATCTCTTTATCAGAGGCAACGCTGAAGCCAGCCGAGCTTTTTGTGTCGCGCTCGGTGTAGATTAGAAAGAAACCCTTGTTCTGTTGTTCGATACTTTTTAGGTATCCCTCACCGATGATTGATCCTGGCATGAGTAAGAAGCGCTTGTAAGCAAATGACTTTTTGAATTCTTCGACATTCTTCAGTGGTAAGGCATCGTCGTCATTGCTGCTCAGGATATTGTCAAAATTATCAGTGGGTATTTCAATTCCTTCTGCCTCCACGGCCTCAACCACTGCAAGTGTCTGGGGTTTTTGGGTAATGAAATCTGCACCTTTCCGCCAAATGACGGGAGCGCCCTCAATGATGATTTTTCCAAAAATCACCAGTGCGCAGAGCATGATGCAATACGTCGCAAACGAAAAGAATCCGTATTGAAAAATTTCGCTGACTGGTTTGCCGAGCTGTTTTTTGCAGAACGGGTTGTTGCTAGATTTGTGCTTAGCCATGTTAGGTGAATTTTTTCAGGATGCGTTGAGAAATATAATTCAAGCTCAGTGCGATGACGAATAAGACGAGTCCGACCATGAACAAGGCGCCCCAGTGAAGTGAGCCTTCGTCGACCTCCCCTATTTCCTGTGCGAGGATGCCGGTCATTGAGTGCGCGGGGTCAGTAAATGACTGTGGAATGGCGATACG
>JABHEX010000352.1 GCA_018676385.1 Akkermansiaceae bacterium | reverse complement strand
TCATGAGTGGACTTGTTCGTGCAATGACAGATGGGCGCACAACCGAAGCTGATGCAATTCAGTTAAAATATGAAGCACTCTTCAAAACCCTCATGTCTATCGACACAAATCCAGTTCCCATCAAAACTGCGGTGGCATTACAGGGACATTGCACCGACGAATTGCGATTACCGCTTGCTAACTTGACCAAGGAAAATAATAACATTCTTAAAACAACGCTCAGCGAATACGGACTCATCTAATCAATCATGACTAAACTACTCATTACAGGACGCTCCGGACGCATGGGAGAAACCCTCATCGAAGCCGCAAACGAAAATCCTGATACAGAGGTCACCAGCACTCATGATGCAGGTGACGATCTCACTGCTGCATTTAAGAATGTAGATGTCACCATCGACTTCACGGTCCATCATTTCACATCCGAGGTATTAGAAAATGCGCTGATGACGAACACACCTCTTGTGATTGGCACCACTGGTCACACCGATGATGAACGAGCCGCTATCGTGTCAGCGTCAGAAAAACTACC
Source organism: Akkermansiaceae bacterium (assembly GCA_018676385.1). Taxonomy (GTDB): domain Bacteria; phylum Verrucomicrobiota; class Verrucomicrobiia; order Verrucomicrobiales; family Akkermansiaceae; genus Oceaniferula. Next base: position 5,116 of record JABHEX010000352.1, on the reverse strand, counting down.
AGTAGTCTACGCTCCTAATTTTTCTGTAGGGGTTAACACTTTGTTTTATTTGACTCGTAAAGCCGCTCAGATTCTTGACAACGATCACTTCGATATCGAGGTCACAGAAATGCATCACCGCCACAAGATCGATGCTCCATCCGGCACAGCTAGAAGATTGTTAGATATACTTAATGAAGAGACTCAAACTAGTTACGATAACAATGTGACTCATGGGCGCGTTGGCAATATTGGCGCACGCCCCAACCAAGAAATTGGCATGCATACCCTACGCGGTGGTGATGTTGTGGGAGACCACACTGTGATGTTTGTCACTGACGGGGAGCGCTTCGAGCTCACACATAAAGCTTCCAGCCGGATGACATTCGCATCCGGAGCCGTACGCGCAGCTGTTTGGCTAGAAACTCAACCAGCTGGGTTATACGACATGCAAGACGTCCTCAATCTAAAATAGTTCACTACTGCTTGAAACCTGACTTTCATATAAATGGCTAATCGTACCGGAATCGCGCTCGGATCCAACCTTGGAAACCGACTTACCCACATTCAGGTGGCGCGTGATATGCTCAAAAAAATTGTTCCTCACAATTCTATCTTTAAGCAGGCCCCTATCTTTCAATCTGAACCCGTTAACTGCCCACGGAATTCACCAGATTTTTTCAACACCGTGATTGAAATTGATTACTTAGGTAATCCATACGAGCTACTAGAAGCTACACAGGCTATCGAGTTCCACCTCGGGCGTGAGGTTGTATTCCAAGATAATGCACCACGAGTTATCGACGTAGATATTCTCTATTTTGGCACCAAAACCCTCAAAGAATCTATTCTTAACATTCCGCACCCAGAAATGACAAGCCGGCGGTTTGTTCTGCAACCGCTCGCCGACATCAGCCCGAACCTTATCCTTCCCGGGGACAAGGCAACAATCGCCGAGCACCTGAAATATCTAGATTCAGATGAACCTCCGCTTTCCCTTGTCCAGTCAGACTGGTAATGTCACTCAGCCGTGAGCTTAAAAAATAAAATCACTTCTATTCAGGAAGCCAAGGGCAACCGTCCTCTGGCAGCTCTGACTGCATATGACTACGCGACAGCACGTATCCTCGATGAAGTCGGCATAGACCTCATTCTTGTTGGTGACTCGCTCGGCATGGTCGTGCTAGGTTTTCCCGACACCACTCACGTGACACTCGATATGATGTTGCACCACACTGCAGCGGTTGCTCGTGGTGTGACCAATGCCATCGTCATCGGCGATTTACCCATCCACAGTTACGATAGTCCAGAGCAAGCCGTAAAGTCATCTGCCCAACTAGTTGAAGCAGGTGCCGATGTCGTCAAACTAGAAGGCGGAATTAATCAGGTGGAAAAAGTTCGCGCAATCGTTGCCTCGGGCATCCCCGTCATGGGCCACCACGGCATGCTTCCCCAGCGTGTGTTAGAAGAGGGAGGCTACAAGAAAAAAGGTAAAACCAAGGCTGAATCCTGTGCCATTCTCGAGGGTGCACACGCGCTACAGAACGCTGGGTGCTTTTCTATTGTGTTAGAAAGTGTTGTCCCTGAGCTTGCACAAAAAATCACAGAGCAGCTCGACATCCCAACTATCGGTATTGGATGCAAGGCAGCTGAATCAAAACAAACCTGCGACGGCGAAGTCGCGGTCATAACCGATATTACCGGTTCCTACCCTTGGTTCGTACCTCCATTCGCCAATGTAAATGGAGATGTCGCTGGTGAGATTGATCGAGCAGCTCGAGAATACATCGCCAATATTTAACTTCACCAACTTCGTGCCAAGCCCTGAAAAAATCGCCGCCCTTGAGGTCCGCATGGCGGGGCTCGGAGTGACCGAAGAAAACCTAACCGAGAAATTCATTCAGGGCAGTGGAAGTGGTGGGCAAAAAATCAACAAGACAGCTTCTTGCGTATACCTCAAACACGCACATAGCGGCATCGAAGTTAAGTGCCAACAGCAGAGGTCACGAGAACTGAATCGTTATATCGCCAGACGAGAACTTTGTGAACGGCTAGAAGAGATCCGCGATGGCAAAAAATCCGCCAAAAAACAGGCACAAGAAAAAATTCGCCGTCAAAAACGCCGCCGCTCACGGCGTGCCAAAAACCGTATGCTTGACGCCAAATCTAAGCACGCCGATAAAAAAAACTTACGCAAACCCCCCGGAAGAAACGATTAATACACACTCAAACAGACCCACTGATATTCTGTATTCAGACAAGAAAAACATATCTGGCCCGTATCCATAAAATCTTTAGGCCACACTCTTCGTTCATCCCATTACAAAAGCATCATGAAAAACATACCCATCCTTTTCTCTCTGATTTCCTTCTCAGTGATCACATCCTCGCACGCGCAAAAAATGCCCCGTGCAGATGTCGTTGAGTTTCCTGCACATCAGAATGGTCTGCACATACATCACCTTTTTCAATCCAACATGGTGCTCCAGCGGGACCAACCAATTGCTATCTGGGGATGGGCATCAGCCAATGAGACGGTCACTGTCACTCTCGATGATGCCGATCAAAAAACATCTGCATCCAAAGACGGCTCATGGAAAGTCACCTTTCCTGCCAGACCAGCCAATACCAAACCCATTGAAATCAAAATTCAGGGGAAAACTAAAATTCTCACCCTAAACAATATCCTGATCGGTGATGTATGGATACTGGCTGGCCAGAGCAACATGGAGTTCGAGCTCAGTAAGGTTGAAAATGGCAAGCTGGAGATCGTGTCCTCAAATTACCCCGAAATTCGGATCCTCTCTCTCCCCCACGACGAAGGAACGAAGGCAAAACAAAATTTTGCCCGCCTCCATCAATGGAGTGACTGGTCTAGCCGCCATTTTCGAAAAGGTGACTGGGATGTTTGCACACCTGAAATTACCAAAGAGCTTTCTGCGATCGGTTACACATTCGCCCGTCGCATTCACATGGCGTCGCGAATCCCCATTGGAGTCATTGACACATCACGCGGCGGCACCACCGTTGAAACATGGACACCCAAAAGTGTTCTCAACTCCATGAAGTCAGCTCCGGTTAAAAATCTATTAGCAACTTGGGATCAGAAAGTAGCCGATTATGACCCCAAGGCCGACATTGCCATTCAGGTGAAACGATATGAATCCAAAGTTGCTAAATTGAAAAAACAGGGGAAAGACATTCCCTCAAACATGAAAAAGCCGACCAAAGCGCGACCAGGACCAGACAAAAACCACAACTACCCAGGAAGCTGCTACAATGGAATGATCGCACCCATCGCGGGCATCCGAGTCAAAGGTGCTATTTTCCATCAGGGATTCAACAACTGCTTCAGTGGCACCGAAGGAGCAAAAATGTATGACGATGTTTTTCCTGAAATGATCAAGGCTTGGCGCAAGGCATTCCAAGACCCAGAAATGCCCTTTGGTATACTCTCGCTTTGCACCGCCGGCACCGCACAGACGAGCGAGAACTACACGCAGTTGATGCACGACACCGGAGCCTACATTCGCGCTGCCCAGTACGAGACATTCCTCGAATTGCTCAACGCAGGAGATGAAAACATCGGCTTCACCAGCACCTATGATCTGCGTCGCCGCTGGTATCATCCACAACTCAAAATGCCTGCAGGTGAGAGAATAGCACGTTGGGCACTCGCCACCGAATACGGGTTCAGCAAAGACCTCCACTGGAAACCCGCGACTATTAAAGAAATGAAAACCCAAGGCGACCGCATCATTCTAACATTCGATCAAACAGTATCAAACGTCGATAACGGCCACGTGATGGAGGGATTTGCCATTGCTGGCGATGATCGAAAATTCCACCCTGCCACAATTACGCATTTGGTAACTGGAAAAGACAACCGTAAGCGCGACATCAAAGATCAAAAATCCTTGGTCCTCACAAGTCCGATGGTTTCTCAGCCCAAGCACTACCGCTACGCATGGGCACGCAACCCAATGGCTAACATTCAGAACACCCGCAACTCAGATATCCCACTGGCCACCCAACGCAGTGACGACTGGGATCTTGAGGAAACTCCACTGATCAAGTTTGAGGACGCTGACAAAGTTCCATCCAAAAGAGATATTCAAAAAGCTCTGAAAGCAGAAGACCTGCGCCGACACATTCAGCAAGCGAAAGCCCTGCTCAAAGAGCATGATCATACCAAAAATTAGTTTTAACCCAATCACTTCTGCTACAATGCCCCTTGCTTGGTTACCCAAATGGTAATCCAAGCAAAAATCAAAAGGAGCTTCCCAGTCGTCAGCTCATAAACCAGTCTTTCGTATCAACCAGTTTTACAAGCTCCACCTGCTCGTAGTCATCTATGCGGCGACTACGATCATCGGACGGCTCTCTTCACTCAGCGCACCCGTCTTGATTACCTGGCGGTGCCTAGTTTCAGCCATCGGAGCTTTTCTGTGGGTGATGTTGATGAGGAACAGGAAAATCTGGCTTGGGCGTGTGGATGTCATGCGACTGTTAGGTATCGGCGTCATCATTGGCCTTCATTGGCTTTGTTTGTTCGGAGCAGTCAAGATCGCCAACGTTTCCATTGCTCTGGCTGGTCTCGCTACCCTCTCGTTGTTCACCGCCTTCACCGAGCCACTACTCACACGCCGCCGAATTCAACGATTTGAAGTGATGCTTGGCATTCTCGTCCTCGCAGGGATTTGCCTCATCGCAGGCGCAGAAAAAGGACACCTACTCGGCCTCTTCATGGCTCTGCTCAGCGCCTTACTCGCTGCCATCTTCATGGTGCTTAATAAAGGTATCGTCATCAAAGGTGGCGACCCTATGGTCATGGTTGGTTGGGAAATGCTCGCCGCTACTGCCGTTTGTCTCGCCGCCGTTCCAATGGTCGGCTCTGGCTGCTTCGGCGCTCTAATTTTTAGTGATCCCATCGAATGGCTATGGATCATCCTCCTCGCCTGGGTCTGCACCATTTTCGCTCAAGACCTGACCAACAAACTACTACGCACCATCAGCGCCTATACCTTAAACCTAGCCTCTAATTTTGAACCCATCTACGGAATCATTGCCGCCGCCATCATTTTCGGGGAACACCATAACCTTGGCATCACTTTTTACCTCGGTGCCTGCGCCATCG
>JABHEX010000351.1 GCA_018676385.1 Akkermansiaceae bacterium | reverse complement strand
TCAGGCACATCGTGCTCGAATCCCCAGAAATTCTCCAGCCGCATATCACGGCCGTGAAGTTCATACATGCATCGCATGAATTCACGCCAGCCAATGACCTGTCTCACAAAACCTTCTAATGAGTTCAATGGCACGTCATTGGCTTCGCCAAATTCGAGTGCACGATCGACAACCAGTTGGGGATTTAGCAGGCCAATATTCATCATTGGCGTCAGTAGGCTGTGCTGTTGAGTGCCGTGGTCCATGGAAATGGCATCTTCGTAATCGCCAAAGAGTTTAAAACGATCCTTCAGAAAAGACTCGAGCCATGCCTCAGCCTGCTGGTGTGTATGTGGTAACCCTTCGCCTACATCACCCCATGCATCTGGGAAACACATGCTGACCCATGATTTAGTTTGTTCTGAAAAAGGTTCCGCCTCCGGTAATTTCGGTTCACTATAATTCTTTGGAAGTTTTTTACGGTTGTCTTCATCGTAGCTCCACTGGCCACCTTTTGGTTTATTATTTTCATCAACCAAGATCCCCATCCGCTTACGTTGAGCTTGATAAAAGTGCGCCATGAACGGTTTCTTTTTTCCGGCAAAGTGATCACGCCACCAGTCATTGGGTGTTAGAAAATTGGGTGTATCGTGCCATTCAATCTGCACATCATCTTTTCTTGCCCATGACTCAACCCTTCGTTCTAACAGATGGTCTACAACTCGCGCGACATGTATGGTTTTTACTTCGCTGGGTAAAAGATCAAGCATGTCGGACGTTGTGATCTTATTTTCACCGTTCAATCTATCTGCTAGGCCGATGACTTCCACGTCGTAACCTGCATCGGATAGTTGACCGACATAACGATCTTCTGCCTGTTTCAGCAACGCTAGCCTACGAGCATGGTGCTTGAGTGGCCATTTATGATCACATCCATAGACCAAGGGTTCCTCAATAAAAAAGACCCGACGTTGATCATTCATCGCCGGATGGTTCTTGTAGAGCTGGTGCGGATAGACAAGTGAAACTTCCATGACGATTTATTTGGGTAACACAGCGACCAACTCCCATGTCTTTTTGCTATTAGCGACTCCTGGGCCGTTATAGCCGAGCACGCGATAGTGATCGCTCTTGATACCACGTTTTTCCAGTTCGGCCGCGATGGCCTTTTGTGCTGTTTTCATCATGCGGCTGTTATTTTTGCCTTGCCACGTATAGCTGAGAGTTTTCATGGCAGGCACGTCACGCACATCAATCTTATTTGAGTCTAAGCCTGCTTTGCCAACTCCTCTGTGTTGGTAGAGGAATCCCATGGAATTCATGGTCATCTTATCACCCTTTTGTTCCATACCCATCTCTACGGGCGAGGTCATTGGGATATCCTTGCTTTTTATGTGGCGAAAGAGTCGCCAAAAAGCAAACGACTTGGCCTTACCGCTGGTATAAGCAGCTCGGTAGGCGGGGAATTCTTTGACGGTGACCTTGTTATACGGCCCTGGTGTCGGCCAACCCTTGGGGAGGGGGGACTCTGCAACGTATTTGGGCTCTATGGCGTTGACTTCAGCTTGAGCAGAGAGGGAAAATACGGCGATTAGGGCGGGGAGGAGGAGTCTTATCATGGCTTGGGTGTGTTATACAATAACTTGACGAACAGAGCTAGAGTGACCTAAGAACCCTCTATGTCAATAATTTGTCTATATTTTGGGATTTTGACGTGTAGCTTGATGATGAGATCCTATGCTAGTGGCCTGCGTGATATGAGCACATCATTTTCTTGATAAATTGAGGCTCGTCGGTCGGTATTTATTTTCCAATACTCAAGATCTCATGAAAACCATCGCCACTCTCGCTATTAGCTTAATTCTCAGCGCCGTCCTGTACGCCGATCACCACAAAGAAAAAGCCGCCGAGGCCGCACCGTTCCGTCACGTGGTGATGTTTAAGTTTAAAGACGACGCCACCAAGGAGCAAGTTACCGCTATCGAAACAGCTTTTTCAGCACTACCGAAAAAAATCAACACCATCACCGACTATGAGTGGGGGGCCAATGTCGGCAAAGAGAACAAAAACCAGGGTTTCACTCACTGCTTCATCGTCACCTTTAAGGATCAGGCCGGACTTGACGTCTATATCCCTCATCCCGCCCACAAAGCGTTTGTGAAGCTGCTACTCCCAAGTCTCGACAAGGTGCTGGTATTCGATTTCACGGCAAAGAAAAACTGATTTTTTATACAATCGTCTCAGCCAAACTATCCATCCTCATTGATTTGAAAATGTGGATTTGACATATGTAGATGGGGATAGATTTTTTCGCCATATATTTGTCCCTGTCACACAAACTCGATTCCATGAATCGTGCAGGCCACCTAATGGCACTTAGCTGAATTCAGGTAACTCCTTGGTCGCTCCACCCTCCATCGCCGATTCGTGAGCAAGAATGCCAGTGCAAGTCCAGTTCGCAGACTCGGCAGCATTTGGGAATGGATGACGTTGATCGCAAAGAGCCGACACAAATTCATGCACCAGGTGCGGATGAGAGCCTCCATGCCCCGCCCCCTGCGTGAACGATAGATGGTCTTCACCGTCATCACCACCAAACACTCCACCTGTGGTAAAGGGGGCTATCTCATCGGGAAGAAGATGCGCGAAGTCTGGGCATTCCACTTTTTCGGGAATCTCGGGCTCTGGTTTTTTGGCGGTATGAACTACAAGTGGCTCATGCTCGATGAGCGGCCACTCGACACTTTTCTCCGATCCGTAAACCTCGAAACTTTCACGATACTGGCGTGCCGTATCAAATAGAGAGCGCAGCACTTGTCCATGGACATCGGAGTCCTTGAACTTAATCTGCGCCGTTTCGATGGCAAACGGTGAGCCATAGTGCTCAATCAATTCGTCCCGGATACGACCGGAGCCAATACACGTTACCGATTCAGCCTTGGCACGAGTCAATCCCAATACAGGCCCGACACAGTGTGTGGCATAATGCATCGGAGGAAGCCCTGGCCAGTAGTTCGGCCAGCCATCCATGTCCTGCTGGTGGCTGCCTTGGATAAACTGCAAGCGACCCAGCTCACCTTTTTCGTAGAGGTCTTTGATAAAAAGAAACTCACGGCTGTAAACCACCGTTTCCATCATCATGTATTTTAATCCGGTTTCCTTCACCAGTCGGCAAATTTCCTCACATTCTTCGATGCTGGTCGCCATCGGCACCGTGCAAGCTACATGCTTGCCGGCCTTCAGCGCCTGAATCGTTTGCTGACCATGGAGAGGAATTGGGGTATTAATATGAACGGCATCGATATCTGGAGTAGCCAACATTTCCTCGTAAGACGTGTAGCGTTTATCCACGCCAAACTGGTCGCCCACCTCATTTAAGCTGGCTTCATTTCTTTGACAAATGGCGGCCATTTCTGCACCGGAATGACGTTGATAGATCGGGATAAACTCGGCGCCAAAGCCAAGGCCTGCGATGCCGATACGAATGGGTTGCTGTGATGTCTTAGCCATTGGTGGGTGACACTAAACATGTGGCATTCATTTTTATTGGAGAATAGAGACAAATTTTATGATAACTACGCCATTTGACAGATGGATTATGATAACAGATCTATGAAAACAGCCCGACATCTCAAACGCAAACAACAATGGATGGCACATGCAGATCCTCATCGTGGCTTTGAGAGGTTCTTTGACTATCTTCCCGGCGTGTCCATTTTTGCCAAAGACCGGGAAGGTTTTCTTATGCGTGGCAACGCTTGTTTCTTGTCGCGCTTTGGTATGAAAAGTGAAGACGAACTCCTGGGGCAAACCGACTACGATCTATTCCCAGCTACCATGGCGGACAACTTTCGTAAGGATGACTTCGAAGTGATGGATAGCGGACAAGCCAAACCCAACATCATCGAGACATTCTTCAACCAGCAAGGTCTGCCCGACTGGTATATTGCGCACAAGCTACCCGTATTTTCAAAAACGGATAAAGTCATCGGAGTCATGGGCATGATCAAGAGCCACAAGTCAAAAATCGGTCACGATGGATTACCCGCCTACGAACATCTGGCTCCAGCGATTGATCACCTCAGGAAAAACTTCAAAGAATCCATTGCTATTGGAGACCTGGCAGCCATCGCAAACCTCTCTCTCAGGCAATTCGGTCGCAAGTTTAAAGACTACTACGGAATCACCCCGCAACAGTTCCTTATCAAGACGCGAGTACAGGCAGCCTGTGAGGCGCTTCGCAAAGGTGACCTCAACTTATCAGAACTTGCACTGGAATTAGGTTTCTACGACCAGAGCTCATTCACACTTCAATTCCGCAAACACACGGGCACCACCCCACGAAGGTTTGGTGAGCGTGAAAAACTGCATTGATCAATGGCGTATTGATCATAAATTTTGTCGCTATACGCCAATACATATTTCATCGAAATCAGTAGAAACAATCCGTCCATTTCCATTCGTAAGCATGATCTATCTCATTTCACAGCCCTCATCGAGGCCTATTATTTTTTTCACACTATTCATTTTCTCACTGTCTAGCATCTCCGTGCAGGCTCATGACAACCTGGGACTCGAAACCGGTAACCTCACCGGCTGGACTGCCACGGGTGATGCCTGGAATGGCCAACCCGTAAAAGGCGACACCGTAGCCCCACGCCGATCCAGCGCAGCCAGCCAGCACGTCGGCAATCATTGGATCGGGGGCTACGAGCCATCCCGATCAGATACCGGCACGGGTACCCTCACTTCTGATCCTTTTAAGGTAACTCACCCATGGGCATCGTTTCTGATCGGGGGAGGATATCACAAAGGAACGCGGGTCGAAATCCTCAATACCACATCAGGAAAAAAACTCTTCCAGGCACACGGACACAATCGCGAAAACATGAGCCGCGTCGTGGTAGATTTACGCAAACACCAAGGTGAAAAAATATCCATCCGACTCGTCGATGAAGTTAAAATCGGCTGGGGGCACATCAACTACGATGACTTCCAGTTCCATCAATCGCGCCCGCCCATCAAGCCGAGAAGAATCAGTAGTAGCCCTCTCCTCAAGCACCTCACCCCCAATCCAGGTGATGCCAAAAACAGCACCGTCCGCTCCATGTATGTGCCCAAGGGGTTTCAGGTCGATCTCATCGCCAGCGAGCCAGATATCCGCCAACCCATCGCTTTCACCTTCGATGCCAAAGGACGCATCTGGCTTGCCGAAGCCCTTGCCTACCCACACCGACAAAAAGACGGCAAGGGACAAGACCGACTCGTCATCCTGGAAGACAGCGATGGCAATGGCAGTTTTGAAACCAAAAAAATCTTTGCTGACAAACTCAATCTTGTCAGTGGCTTTGAAATTGGTTATGGTGGTGTGTTTGTGGGTGCCGCCCCTCACCTACTCTTTATACCCGACGCCAATGGCGACGACCAGCCCGACGGACCGGTGAAGGTTTTGTTAGACGGCTGGGATCTCAAGGACACCCACGAAACACCCAACAGCTTCATGTGGGGGCACGACGGCTGGCTCTACGGCTGCCACGGTGTTTTTAATGACTCCTACGTCGGCAAACCCGGCACTCCCAAAGACAAACGAACCCTTGTCAAAGCCGGAGTGTGGCGCTTCCATCCGGTCACTCGCAAGTTCGAGATATACGCACACGGCGGATCTAACCAATGGGGATTAGACTACCACCCCGACGGCGCCATGTTCATGACCCACTGCCGCTCCTCATGGGGACTCGGTCCCGTTTCCCAAGTCATCCGTGATGGTCATTACTGGACACAGGATAACAAAAACCACCGCCCGTTCATCGCCACCGCAAAAAGCGGATGGAACAATGTGACCGTGCCGCACTCAAATCTGATACGCTCCGTCTCTGCATATGGTCACGGCGAAGGCGGCGCTGGCAAGCCTGGCTCTCGAGCAATCTACGGCGGTCACTCACACGTCGGCACCATGATTTATCTCGGTGACAACTGGCCAGAGCAATACCGGGGGAATCTCTTCACCCACAACCTCCATGGCCACCAGATGAACCGGGAAATACTCACCCTTACCGACTCCGGATACCGCGCCGAAAGTGAGGGGAACGACCAGCTCTACGCCCCAGACAAACACTACCTCGCCGTCGACCTCAAGTATGGCCCCGATGGCGCCGTGTATTCCATCGATTGGCACGATACCCAGCAATGCCATTCTAACAATCACGCCATCTGGGATCGCACCAACGGCCGTATCTACCGCATGGCGTGGAGGCAAAACTACCGCCCAGTCAAAGTCGATCTTACCAAGGTGTCCGACGCTGGACTTATCGATTACCTCAGTCACAAAAACGAATGGTTTGCCCGCATGGCACAGCACCAGTTGAGGCAGCGCGCCGTGAATAACCGACTCGATTCTGCTACTGCAAACATCTTAGCCGAACAATTTTTTCACCCTCAAAATCCTCATCGCCACCGTGCCTTAGTGGCGCTCTATGGGATCAATGGCATTACCAAAAAGACGTATCAGAAACTACTGCGCAGCCCTGAAGAAACAATCCGCACACTGGCAGTGCATTACATCACGGAGCAGGAACATGCTTTTTCATCCGAGTTTCAAAACGCCCTAGCAACCCTCGCACGCACTGACACATCGGCACGGGTGCGCTTAGCTCTCGCAGGTGCCTGCCAACACCGCATCGACCCAAAAATCGCCAAAGGACTTTTGCGTTTGTTAGCCATGCGTCAAGAAGATGCCGACGACCAGTTCATCCCGAAAATGATCTGGTTCGCCTACGCGCAATTTGCCGATCAGGACATCGACTACGCACTCGCTATCGCGCGTGAGAGTAAACTCCCCGAGTTCCGTAACTCCGTTTTCTGGTATGCGGCCCGCAAGGATCTGGACAAAGCGGTCGAGCACGCGAACCAACTCACCGACCCTAAACAGGTCTCGCGTTTCATCGCCATCGTCCACCAAGTGCTCGCGGGCAAGAAAACCGCCAAAGCACCCGCTGGCTGGGACAAACTCGTCCTCAAAGCAAACAGCGACCCCGCCACACAAAAGCACTTCACAGCCCTAAACAAGATTTTCAACGGTCAATCCACCAATAAAGACACACC
>JABHEX010000350.1 GCA_018676385.1 Akkermansiaceae bacterium | reverse complement strand
TACTTCTCTTCATTCTTGTCGTTTGGCAACTGGCCATCTTTTCGATTGAGGTGGAGATTCAGCACACATTGATTTTACAAATTCCAATCGCACCGTTTTGGTGGCTCACAACGGGCTTAATGGCTCTCTGTATACCTGCTCAACTAATAGTAACTGCCTCAAAAATACATCAAGCAATTCATTCTCACTCCGGGATCTCCGAGACAGTAGGAACTGACTGATGGAAGCTATTACAATCGCATTATTGGGTATTTTGATCATGTTTGCGCTAATAGCGTTGCATGTACCTGTAGGCGTTTCTCTTGCTACTACTGGCGTGGGTGTGTTTGCCTGGATTGTCGGTTTTGACGAAGCTGTGTCTTTAATCGGCACTGAATTCTCCGCTACTTTGTCTAATATGGATTATTCAATTATTCCCTTTTTTATTTTGCTGGGCAGTCTTGCCAGTGCTGCGGGTCTATCAACAGATTTATTTAGACTTGCTAATAGTTTTTTGGGCCACAGAAGAGGCGGCTTAGCTCTGGCAACCGTAGGTGGTTGTGCAGCATTTGGTTCAGTCTGCGGTTCATCCTTAGCAACAGTAGCCACCATGACAAGAGTTGCCCTCCCTGAAATGCTGAAACGAGGTTACAACCCCTCTTTAGCCACAGGAAGTATTGCTGCCGGTGGTGCCCTCGGCTCGCTCATTCCACCATCTTTGATTATTGTTCTCTATGCTTTGCTCACTGATTTAGATACTCGAATGCTAATGATAGCCGCGATAATCCCCGCTATGTTAGCTATTGTGATGAATGCCCTAACCATTATTACTATCGTGCGAATCAATCCAGATATCGCACCAAAAGGAGAGCGAGCGAGCTGGACTACCCGAGGACAGTCCCTCATTAAAAGCTGGCAGGTTCTTTTACTGGGTGGCGTCGTAGCCGGCGGTATCTATGGTGGGGTGTTCAATATTACTGAAGCTGCTGCCGTTGGAGTGGTAATCGCTTTTGTTATGTGTGGAATGCGAGGCCAGCTCACTAAAAGCAACCTTCGCGAAGTACTGCAAGAGACCGCTAGTAATACAGCGATGATTTACATGATGCTAATTGGCGCAACCATTCTTTCATATTTCTTATCTATATCACATATGCCGGAATATACTGTCACTTGGATCGATTCGATGAACTTACCAGCATTTGTCGTCGTTTTGGCACTTTACCTGATGTATTTGATACTAGGCAGTATATTTGAGACTGTGGCTGCAATGGTTATCACCCTTCCTTTTGTACTACCTATAGTGACAGGACTCGGTTATGACCCCATATGGTGGGGGATCATGATGCTAAGTGTTATAGGCACGGGGATGAATACTCCTCCCATCGGAATGAATGTTTTTGTGCTATTTGGAATGACACAAGACATACCATTGAAAACAATTTTTGCTGGAACCCTACCGTTTGTTATAAGCGATATTATCAAGCTTTTAATACTCACCACTGTTCCTGAAATAACACTTTGGTTACCCAGCATAATAGGTTGAAGTAAGTACCAAAAAAACATAATTTTGCTAAATCTTTAATGTTCTAGTCACCAAGGTCAGCAACAGCTGCAAGTCCTGCCAACCGACCATAAGTAGTCGCTGTTAATAAGCCATTACCGGCTAAATATCCCGAAGCATCAGGCCCTGAAATTCCTCTAGCTGCCCCACCCCCTGCATACAGATTTGGTAGCGCTGACCCATCCGCTCGTAAGACATGAGCATTTTTATCTACTTTTAGTCCTCCTTGAGTATGGAATATCGCACCTGTTACTTTCACTGCATAGAATGGTGGACTCAATGCCTTCTTACCTTTAAAACTTCTGCCAAATTGATCGGTTTGATCTTCATCGACTAAAGATGCTATATCTAGCAAGGTTTTGGAAACTTCATCGATTGGTAACTTAGTTTCCATGCATATCTCATCGAGACTGTCTCCCTTGCGTATCGCACCTGCCGCGACTGCCTCTTTGTAGTCATCAAATTCCAACATCAAATTGTGTCTCTGCTCATCATAAAATGTCCATGCCACAGCACCCTCTTGCCGAAGCACATCAACCGCCTGCTCAGAGTAACCTCTAGCTTCGTTAGAAAATCTTTGTCCTGTTTGATTAATTTGGACTCCACCCTCCACAATACACGGCCATAAAATCGGAATTCCAAACCCTTTAGCGAGGCCCGCATGCCCCTGGTAAGCACTCATGTCTGCAACAGCCGCTCCAAGTGCATCGCCCCAAAGTACTGCGTCACCCTTGTTCCCTGGATGTCCAAAAAACTCTCCATCTTTAATTTCTGGAATATATTGACTCAACATTTGTGGGTTACCCGCAAAACCACAGCAGGCAAGTATTATTGCTCGGCATCCTAAATCTTCAGAGCTGCCATCTGGTCTTTCAAATCGCACTCCGTAAACACGTCCATCGTCGTCAGCGAATAAATTGGTTACCTTAGCATTTGTTAAAATAGGAACCCCTTCTCTTTCAATCGCATGACTTAAACTACCCATTAACTCGGCTCCTGATCGGTTTGGCGTGCCATGCATGCGCATAACCGAATGACCGGGATAAACAAAGCTATCAACCAGGGACAAGGGAACTTCGCAGTCATTCACTAACCATTCAATGGTTTTAGCTGACTCTTGAGCAAGCGCTAAAGCCAGTTCCCCATCAGTTCTGAATTTAGACTTTGCGCAAATGTCCCGGGCGAAAATCTCAGGTGAGTCAATGATGTCCGCTTCTTTCTGGGCAGATGTTCCAGCCGCGGGAATAAGACCCGTCGACATTGCGCTGGTCCCCAGTGCACTGGGATCACGCTCAAGAATCAAAACTTCGCCACCTGCTGCCTGTGCAGCTAAGCCAGCGCAAAGCCCGCAAGCCCCGGCTCCAATGACGGCTACGTCCAATTCAAAACTAAAATCAGCTTCAGATAAACTAAGAATACTCATAATTAAACTCTAACTAAATATCATGTTTTTTGTTCAGATTTTGGAAATACTCCTGCCTTCGCCAACATACTTGGTACAGATGCCTGCAAAGGTCCCTCTAGCCACTGAGCAGTCTCAATGACCTTATCGATATTAATATTGGTTCTCATACCCATTCTATTAATCATATAAAGTAAATCTTCTGTCGCAACATTACCCGTGGCTGCAGGAGCAAAAGGACAACCACCCACTCCACCGCAACTGGCATCGAAACTTCTAACACCTTCTTGGATCGCAACATAGGTATTGGCGACAGCTGTGTTTCTTGTATTATGAAAGTGGCAGCGCAACTTTATATCAAGATTTAACCGATTGATCCCCGTTAGTAAACGGCTAACATCAGAAGGGCTAGCCACACCAATCGTGTCAGCTAATGCAATCTCTTTATAACCCATGCCCGAAAGACGCTCGACTAAATTGATCACCTGACCTATCGGTATTTCTCCCTCAAACGGGCATCCGAATGCAGCGCTAACTGTGACGCCATTAATAATATTTGTTGTTTCAGCCTGTTTACAAATATCAGTTACGTTTTGCATAGTCTGGTCAATGCTAGCGCCTTGATTTCGCATATTAAATGTCTCAGAAGCAACCACCACGCAATTAATCTCATCAATACCGGTAGTAATCGCTCTCTCATAACCACGCATATTCAAAACAAGACCGATAAATGTTAGACCATCTTGTTTAGGCAAACCCTGAATAACCTGCTCTGCGTCAGCCATTTGAGGAACACGCTTTGGGTTAACGAAACTAACAGCCTCCATTCGCCGAATCCCTGAATCGACTAACCTTTGGATAAGTTCTAACTTGACGCTAGTATCCAAAAGTACTGGCTGGCTCTGAAGTCCGTCTCTTGGGCTAACATCAACTATTTCTACAAAATCAGACATGGTATTCCTCTATCACTTGGGAAATAAAAAGCAGGTGATCATTATGTTTTGTTGACCTACTTTATCGAAGTTTAAGCCAAAATAAAGCCGGAGCAACTAAAGCTGCTCCGGCTAGACTTGCTTTAAGCTTTGGTGAGTTTAGAACTTAACCGAAGCTCTTACACCAAATACTCTCTTATCAGGGAGTGACATCGCTAGGATTCGAGGTCCTGCAGCGGTAGTAACACCATCACCGAAACCACCTGTGATTCCTGAAAGATCCCACATTGCCTGAAGTCCTTTTGGCTGCTCATCTTCAAAACAGTTGGTACAGAATAGTTCAAGTCTGTACTGGTCCGTATCTAGACCTGTTCTAAGATTAATTCGCTGACCAGTTCCAGTGTGAGCAAGCATCGCATTTGATGCATACATCTTACCGGTATAGATCACATCAGCTCGAGCGAAGAACTCGCCTGCAGCAACGTCTTTATTAAAGTCCAAAGACACACTGCCGCTGGTTTTTGGGTATCTAGAGAACTCATTCCCTACCGCTAGAGTGCCGTCTCCCAATAGATCTGCGGCATCTGGGCTAAAGAATGTGCTCCCTAATTCACTATCATTCAGTGCATAAGTAAACCCTAAGGTCAGATTTTCATTTAGCAGCACAGTTCCTTCAATCTCTAAACCACTGAGATCCGCAGTACCGCCTTGACCGGTGATATTACCTGTGGCTACTTGAATCGAGGCACCTTCTTCATCTACGTCGGTATACGATGCTACAGACGGAATATGAACATTGGTAAGATCAGTTGTGTAGTACGCAGCTGAAATAAAGCCTCGCCCATCAAGGAAGCTTCGTTTGAGACCAAGTTCCCAGTTCTCAGCGACTTCTTCTTCAACCTCAACATCTGCACCACCAGTTTGAGACGCGATCTCAGCAAGCTGTGAATCACTCAGACCAATGAGTGCAGGGTTAAACAAACCAGGAAGGACACCCTCAGCATAACTCAGATAAATTGTAGTATCTTCGTTAGCCTTAAAGTCGGCAATAAACCGAGGCATGGTACTAGTAAATTCACCACTAGCATTCCGCACCTCAGCAGTGCTTCCATAATCGTAACTTCCCTCACTAACCTCATCCTTTTGACGCCTTACTTCAGCACTTAAAGTCAACTGGTCAGTTACATCATAAGTCAAAGTCCCGTATACAGCGCTAGTATTAACGGTTGCCCACTGCGTGTTAGTGGTATTAGATGTCTGAGAGCCATAGTTTCCACACACATCACCGCCCATTGGGAACCCGCCCCACAAACTGTTACAAAGTGGAACGCCACCCTCTGGAGCAGTGCGACCTTCGCTCGCATTTGAAGGATAGTAAACAATCATGCTACCAATGATCTGAGCAATATTATCCATCTCAACATCACTGTATCCCACTGTCCATCGAAGGTTTTGGTCATCAGACGAGGATAAACGAACCTCCCAAGAGGAATCTTGCATAGCCTGCATTCTCAAGTCCTGTGCATCAGCTGGATGGTTTGCACCGAAATCACCGAAGATACCACCGCCCATTCCCATCAGATCAAGATCTTCTGTCACTCGACGGTCAAGATCATTATGAGAGCCGTAGCTATTTTCGTGAGCAGCATAGATAACATTTAAATTCATACCGTTATCAAAGTTATAGTTAACATTTAAACTCACCTCTTCGGCTTCTCTCTCTAGACCAAAGTGGTCAGGAG
>JABHEX010000349.1 GCA_018676385.1 Akkermansiaceae bacterium | reverse complement strand
CGTCGCGTTCACGATCTGGCCCAACTATGTAATCTACTAAATCTTGCGCATCGTCGATGGATACTTCAGCGGCAGCGGCAATCAGTTCAGGTGCCGCCTCATTGAGGTCAAGCTTACCATTACTCCAAACAGTAAACCAGTTCCGCCAATCAGGATTGACTTCTTCAAGCATCTGCATGTTTTTCACCAAACGCATTTCGTCCAAACTGTAAAACGGTCGATTAAACGGGTGGTTAGGTCGCCCCTGATCCTCATACCAATCCACCTCAGCACCATTGAGTTCAGTCAAATCACCCGTGTCGACCCAGTCCGTCAAATTATCTACCAGCATTTGTGCATCCACCAACACCAGACCCCAATCGGTAAGGATATCTGTCAGTAGTTGTTTGTCTTTTCTCAGCAACAATACGTTGATATTGAACCTGGCAGCTTCCGACGTGATCCGAGCGCGATAGCTGATTTCTTTTTCCTCGTCAGCCCAGATTAGTAGTGGATCATCACGTTGAATTAACGGATTCACCGCCACTGAAACACCACGCTCTGCCACTTGTAAGGCATCAAAACCATTGACCTGTGCTGCTGCTATGTCTGCATCAAGATAAACCACACGCACAGCAGAAAAAACAGCTAACGCAAGAATCGCCATGATCCAGAACACGGCAATCAGCGCGCTACCGGATGCCTTGATTTTGTATGTGATGCCTTGTTTCATTTTTTATTACCACCCGATGACCCCGCTCTACCCCCGCTCAACACGTCACCTTTCCCTCGACTATCACCGCCACGATCTCCCCCCGCTGGCACGCCAAATCTTGGAGGTATCGATCCCTGCTGAGCCTGAGGACCAGCAGGATTCTGCTGCATAATTTGTCTAAATATGACTTCTGGATTCTGCTTCGGAACAACCCAAAATGTTTGTTCAACGATATCTGAGGATGGCTCGAAACGGCAATAAAACTTTACTTGTAACGGTAATTGCCCGTTATTATCCCATGCGGTGAGCTGCTCCAGGGTGCGACCATCCACGATCTCGCACTCGCACATGAACATATTATCAATCAATGTGATTTCAGTAACAGGCTCGGCAAGATCATCTCCCGTAGAATCAGAATCCCCAAGAATCTGTTCATCATAAAAACGCAGCACAACATCCACAAAGCCATCTCTCTGCACCACCGTTGCAAGCTGTACAGCCTCGGCAGTCATCGGCACTTCACCCCAGTTGAATGACATTGGCACATTTTGAAATGTAAGCTCAAATAAATTACGCCTCACATCACCTGTTCCAGCTTCAAACGGCTCTAAGCGCACAACTGCATTTCCGGGGATATTCTCAAAATGGTTCTTAAGCAGATTGAAAAATGCATTTCTTTCCATCGTTACGCTCTGCTCGTCCACAACTGATTGACTAAGCTCGATTGACGTACGTGACATGCGAAAAATCATCCCGATAAGCATACCCACCATACCTAACGCCACGACCACCTCCAGAAGAGTAAACCCTCGTCTCCGCAACTTTCTTTTCTTTTTAGGTATGATCATTTCGTTCTTAAGGCCGGTAAAGATTCGCGTATCGCCATGTCTCGGCACTTTGTTGCTGCCACTCGCCATTAACACCCCGCCAATAAAAAATAACTTCGATGCGGAACATACTCTGCAGCAACTGACCGTCTTCGTTTTCCAGCTCCAATGGCTCGATAATTGTTTCGATCTGACCAGGGAAATCCGACTTCTCGTCGCCGGTCAGCTCAGTCAAATCTATAGTCTCACTACCCTCCTCCAGAGTAGGCCGACTAAGTGCATCAGTCATCGCACTACGTAAAATCTGCTCAATACGCATTTCATCGCGAATCGTAACCGCCGCTTGGCTCGTCATATGCAGGGCTTCAACCAAGGACACAGCTACTGCAGCAAACAAACCAAAAGCGATGATGCACTCCATGAGTACGTAGCCTGTGCGCATTTTACGCAAATCTCGATACCCTAGACACCGGGCACCTTGATATTGGGAAATAGGATTTTGATATTGTACTTTCAATCTGTATCGATGTTCATTTCTTCATTGCGCACCCCCGCAGTTAGTGGATGGAGCTCTTGTATAATCCAGCTATTCCCCATAGAGCACCGAATGGAAATCGGCTCGACTAGGCCTGTTGGCTCGATCGTCAAAACCACCTTCTTGTCCCTCTCGATGAGTTGCCATGTATCACTGCCCCAACGCTTCACTTCATAAATCACGTCGTTGTCTGTTTCCTCAATGTCGGTAATATCCTCAAATTTCTTCCGCACCACCACCTCATCATAATT
>JABHEX010000348.1 GCA_018676385.1 Akkermansiaceae bacterium | reverse complement strand
TGGAAAAATGCACATGGTTCGCCCTAAAGAAGACACAGATATTCCATGGACAGCTTTGCTCATAGGCCTTTGGATACCTAACTTCTTCTACTGGGGTCTTAACCAATACATCGTCCAGCGAACGCTCGGATCCAAATCTCTCGCGGAAGGGCAAAAAGGTATCGTATTCGCCGCTGGTTTGAAGCTCCTCATTCCTTTCCTTGTCGTTATCCCCGGCATACTTGCGTTTAATTTATTCTCCTCAGATCTTCACCAGTCTGCCGTCAAGGCCAACGATAGTGGGCTTGCCAAAATCGAATCAAATCAGGTGGTCAAAGTTGATCCTGACTATGCAAAACTCCAAATAGATCAGCTGCCCAAGATTATCGCTATCAATAGTAAACATGCAGGTATGTCGGCAGCAGAGGCCAATGCCCAGATGACTGCAGACTTTAAAAAAGAGCATCCAGACGTGATGGAGATCCCTGTTCCTTCAGCAGCAGAAACAATTAACTACCTAGCGGATAGCGCCACGAATTCATCAGATGGAAAAGTTACCGTTGGGCCTACTCTGTCAGGTTATGATTATGACGCAGCTTTCCCTGTGTTGGTACGTAACCTTGTTAAACCTCACCCCTACATTTCGTGGTTTGTCCTTGCCGCACTTTGTGGCGCGGTGATCAGCTCACTTGCCTCAATGCTAAACTCGGCATCAACTATCGCGACGATGGATTTCTACGCTAGATTTAAGAAATCACCTGATTCCCACCAGCTTGTTCGAGTCGGTCGGATTTTCGTAGTCATCTTTGTGATCCTCGCAGCCATCATCGCTCCTAAGCTTGATGACTTCAAAAGCATCTTCAAATACATTCAGGAGTTTCAAGGATTTCTCTCACCAGGCATCCTTGCTGTATTCATCTTCGGGTTTTTCTCACCACGCACACCAAGATGGTTTGGCGTTGTTGGAATCCTGACCAATGTGGTGGCCTATGGCGCCTTAAAATGGGGGCTTGGAACATGGATTGCCAGCCAAGGGCTTTGGTATGCCAGCGAAATGGCATTCCTTGACCGAATGGCAATTTGTTTCATCCTCGTCATCGTCATCGGAATCCTGATTACACTCATCAAGCCTATGACAAAACCTGTCGAATTACCTGAAAATCAAGAGATTTGCCTCGAAAGCTCCAAGGGAGCTAAAGTAGCAGGCGGCATTGTGATTCTACTTACCATCGCGCTCTACGCCGTGTTCTGGTAATCCATAGCAACTAATTACTAATATCTTCAGGCCCCAACGTTCGTTCGTTGGGGCCTTTTTTCTCATCAGAAACGTATAACTAAAGTGCCGATGCCTACTACCAGCATTTGATTAATAACGACATGCACATTGCTTCGGTTACTATCGAGAGAATACACGTATCGCAAACTCTGGATGGTCGATAAACGGGTTTCTATTACCCTGATAATTACGAAAAATTTTCGTGTTGCGGGTTATCTCCTCTGGGCTCACCGGATCGAGCCGGTGCCAATCTAACAACACAGACAACTTACCATGGTGTCGTTTGGAGATGTCAGGTGTATCCGTGAGTTCGAGATCAACTTCATTCGGCTCGTTTCCTTCATAGCGGATCGCCATGTAAAAAAGAGCCCGAGCTATGTCACCTTTCACCTCACGCGGCGGCTCCCAAGAATCCTTATCAGCTGAATATCGTACGCCGGCTGTGGATTCTCCCTCGGTTTCATCAAAATACAAATGACCACGATCAGCATTAACCTTCACATCTGATGCACGAATGTGATGTAGATCTGTATTTGCTGGACTCGACTTAGATATACCGTACGCGCGCGGCCATAAGTGCTCACGATTCCATTCGCCATAATCGCCACCATGGTTGGAGGCAAGGCGCGACACTCGGCTGTAAATTAACATCACTTTACCCGCGCCTGCCGTATCCAGATAAGTTAGCGCATCCCACAACTCACCGTATGCAAGCGCGCGATGCCCTCGCACAAGCCTATGCAACCCTGCCTTGAGAGCCTCACCATCTAGTTCGACCACCGAGCTATAGTAATCTTTTTTTGGCTGAGTATCCGGAGCAGGAGTTCGGTCTCTAACTGGTCGATCTACAGTTACCTTAGCTGGAGGGATTGCATCCGCACCACGAGAATCGTTTTGCTCAAACCCTACCACTGAATCCCAAACTATTGTTCCTACTACACCATCTTCTATGGATTCTTTTTTAACTGGCTCCGCCAACTCCACGACACCCGACGCAGTTACAACTTCTTCCCGGTCAATAACCAGAACACAAATGATTACAGCACCTAAAATTAGGGATAAGTAGATGGCGAACTGTTTCACGAGTGAACAACCTAATGGCCAACAAACAAAAAAGCCATCGAGAAAATTAAAAGAGATGGAGGCGGGAGCGGGAATCGAACCCGCGAAT
>JABHEX010000347.1 GCA_018676385.1 Akkermansiaceae bacterium | reverse complement strand
GCGCGCATGAAAAAAGAAAAGTTAGAGAGCGGCGACCAGCTGTTCCACTACTTCATCAATCGTATGCACGGATTCATCAAAAACAAGAATCGCCAGATGCTCGTCTGGGAGGGCTTCTCGCCGATGCTCGATCCCAAAGTTCATAAAGACATCATCGTCTGTCCGTTCGATATTAAGTTTCGCGGCAAGATGCCTGCCGACTACTTTAACGCCGGATACAAGGTGCTCAATACCTCGTGGACGCCACTCTACGTGGCCGACAAGCTCTACATGACCACGCCGGAAATCATCGCGCGCTGGTCGCCTTACATGTTTGGCGCTGGTCGCAGCCCGCAGCCGTTTGCCTACTGGAAAAAATTCAACCCGGAGGAATACCGAGGCAAAGTTCTCGGCGGGCAAGTTTGCTCGTGGGCGACGGAACAGAAAGCAGAAGACGGATTGCTGTTCGGAGCAGGCCCCGGATTTCCTGAATATGGTCGGCCCGCTAAGCGTGTGCAAATAGTTGCCGAACGCGTCTGGACCGGATCAAAAACCACCACCAAGGATTTGCTTGAGCGGGTGGGGGAGGGTTATTGGAAGTGATATCGGCTGTTGTTACTCAACGTGTCATAACCTGCTGCTCATAGGAGCAGAGGATGTTTGATTGCGCTTTGTTTGGAATTCATCTAGAACGTATTCATGAAATACCTCCTGCTAGCTCTCTTGATCTTCATGAGTCTGCCTGCCAATGCGGACGACCAGGTGAAAGAAGGGCGCACTTGTCGGATTGTATTTCCAGAGCGACCAAAGGGTGCACCCAAGACGGTTTATCTTTTTGATGGTAAGAAAAACCAACAGGTTTTTCTCCCAAGCATGAATTTCTCGAAAGTCATCAGTCTGCCAGAGGGTGAACTCACCATTATGATGGCTGTTAAGGAAGTGGATCAGGGAAACTTGCCGAAGGGTGTCCCAACGTTGAAGATTCCTGAAGATTTGCAGGACTTCTACATACTCCTCGTTGCAGATCACGAGAATGAAAAGCTTCCGTTGCGTATGGTTCTGTTGAACACAGATGGTGGCAAACTGCTACCGGGCAAGACTCTTTGGTGTAATCTCACCAATCATAAGATATCGGCCAATCTGGGGAAAATAAAAATGGAAGTTGAGCCAAATGGCAAGACGGTCTCAAGTAAACCAATTTCCAAGAGCGGTCATTACCGCGCCGACCTTTTTTATCAACCTGAAGCCAAGGGCGAAGCCCGTGTCATCACTGAACAGAAATGGTGGTTCGATGCCAATAGTAGACACCTCGGAATCATTGTTTCCTCTACAGGTAAATTACCGAAGACATTTTATTATCGCGATTTTAGATGATTGAGCCATTTGCTCAGAGTTGTGGCACTCTGGTCTTGAGTTTGGTGGGGGAACCAGGTTTACATCTACCCATGTCCGACCTTACTTGCCCGTTATGCACGATGAATGATGTGTTAGATCATCCTGAAAAATATGAGTGCATGACCTGTGGTCACGAATGGGAAAAGGAAGAGCAAGCACGCGTGGTCAAGGATGCCCACGGCAATGTTCTGGAAAACGGTGACGTCGTGCAGATGGTCAAGGACCTGAAGCTTAAGGGCACTTCCAAGGTGTTGAAAAGCGGGATGAAATCAAAGCCGATCCGCTTGGTTGACGGCGACCACGAGATCGACTGCAAGATGGACGGCATGTCCATCGCGCTTAAAGCCCTGTTTGTGAAGAAGGTGCAGAAGTGACCCGCAAGCGAAGTTATTTAGACTTCGCTGTAGGCATCCTCTCCGTGATCGGTAAGATCCATACCCCTGTCCTCTTCCTCGTTGTCTACGCGAATTCCAATGATTGCTTTTACAACAAGCATGATAATCACTGTGGCTACGGCCGACCATACGACAGTCACACCTAGTCCTGTGAGCTGGATGCTGAGTTGTTCGCCCGTGGGTTTGACGAGGCCGAGTCCGCCGAGCGACTCCTGACCGAAGAAGCAAAGAAGGATGGTTCCTAAAATGCCACCGACGCCGTGTACGGCAAAAACGTCGAGTGAATCGTCAATATGCAGTTTGTTGCGGATGAGATTTACTGCGAAGTAGCAGATAATTGCGGCAATGGCTCCTATGGCGATGGCGCCCATTGGGCCGACATCTCCTGAGGCGGGTGTGATGGTTGCCAAGCCTGCAATCAGACCTGTGACCATGCCTACCAGACTGGATTTGCCATTAAGAACACGCTCTAAAATTGCCCAGACCCCAGCGGCAGTAGCTGCTGAGAGGTGCGTGACGAGCATCGACATGCCAGCGCCCTGACCAGCGCTGACTTGGCTGCCGGCGTTGAATCCAAACCACCCTACCCAGAGCATTGAGGCACCGATGTAGACCATGCCTGGATTGTGTGGTGGGTGTGGATGTTCTGGGAAGCCGCGCCTTTTTCCGAGGATGATCGCCATGACGAGAGCTGAGACGCCGGCAGTGGCGTGAACCACGATACCTCCAGCAAGGTCCTTGATACCCATTTCGTAAAGCCAACCGCCACCCCAGACCCAGTGGCAAACTGGCGTGTAAACAAGCAAGAGCCAGAGAGCAGAAAAGAGCATGATGGCGCTGAATTTCATGCGTTCGACGACTGCCCCAACATAAAGCGCCGGCGTGATGATTGCAAAAGTCATTTGGAACATCACCCAGAGAGTTTCGGGAATATCGCCACCACCACTGGTTTCCGTGCCGACTCCTTTTAAAAACGCGGCGTCGAGATTTCCGATCCAGCCTCCGTCACCACCCTTGAATGCCAGACTGTAGAGGCAAACTGCCCAGAGCACGGAAGCGAGGCACGCGATCCCTGCACACTGTGCCATTACGGATAGCACATTCTTGGAGCGCACAAGACCACCGTAGAACAGTGCCAGCCCTGGCATCGTCATAAAAAGAACCAGTGCTGTGGCAGTCAAAATCCATGCAGTGTCGCCAGAATTGATGCTGGCAGCATCTGCTTCTCCTGCGAAGCATGTGCATGCTGAGCCTAGAAAAAGAATAACAGAAAGGATTCGATTGAATTGAAGATGTTGGGACATAGGGGGTATGTGGTGGAACGATTATGACGACGCATTGAGAATGCACTTTTTGGGCGGATCACGTAAAGTATCAAATATCCTACATGTGATTATGCTTGTTATTTTTCCCGTGACTCCACAACAAATGTGCCGCGCCAGTCGCGCCGTAACGAGATTTTTTCCACGATGCGTGCTTTCTTTTTTATAGCCCCATATTCGATTACAATTTTTGCAGTGAGTCTCTGGATTTGAACCTTAGAAATCCTGAGGACGGGCTCGCGTTTCTCACGTAGCAGGCAGTGTAGTGGTACATCCAATTGATCGGCATTCCACAGATATGATGATGGTGGAAAATCATCTAGCTCTGCGAGGATCATGAATATCTCGCGTAGCTCTGCTTGGGTGTGTTCCTGTAACAATCGGCGTGCAGCGTTCTTGCAACGCCATGCTTCCAGTTTGGCACGTTTTGGCTCGCTGTTATCTTCCTGTATTTCCTTCAATGCTAATAGAAAGTGCAGCTTCATCCCCGCGAGCCACTGAGCACGTGTGATGTTTCCTGCCTTGTAGAGTTTGAATAGGCGAGGAGGGGAGATGAGATGTCGAGACATTGTGAAAATACTTACTGTTGAGGAAAACAGAGCGCAAGCATCGGGTCGACCGGCGCTGTAATGGTTGTTTGCTCAGCTGTGGCTGGATGCCTGAATTCCATCTGCCGAGATTGTAAAAGCATACGCGTACCGGTGCCGAGCTGTTTGCCGATTTTATCGGAGGGGTCAATTCCTGCGTATCGGTAGTCGCCTACAATCGGGATTCCTGCGTGCAGCAGGTGCTTGCGGATCTGGTGCGTGCGCCCTGTGTGTGGGGTCGCTTCTATCAGGAAAAGCGAAGCAGAATTTTCCAATACCCTAAATGATGTGTATGCCTCGCGTTCTGGGGCGTCATCGGTTTTACGTAACGGTTCATGGCAATCCCAGTTATCTGCTGGGGGTGTTCCAGAAACGATGGCCCAGTAGGTTTTCTTTATTTCATGTCGTTCGAATGCACGGTGTAGAGCGCGTGCTGTGGTCCGGTCAGTGCCAAACAACAGAACCCCCGTGGTTGGTCGGTCAATCCGGTGGATGTTGTAGACGTGTTGTCCAATCTGATCACGCAGGATTTTCATCGTGACCTGATCACCCTCCTTGGGATTATCAGCAGGGTGCACTAACTGTCCGGCGGGCTTGTCCACGGCGACCAGCCAGTCGTCTTGATAGATGATATGAAGCGGCTCAATCATGTGGGAATAGAGTAGTCGACATCACTCTTGGATGCAATTAAGATAGCTGTGATGCGTATCGAAGGAAAATGGATTTGGTCATTGGTGTTGATTGCTGTTGTCGTGGCGATGGTGATCACGAACTGGAAAACGAACTCCAATCATTTAGGAGACACCAATAAGCAATTAGCTAGCACGGGGGAAGAGGCTGCAAACAAACCTTCGAAGGTTTTGGAGAAAAACTCATCATTCAAGCCTAAGCCATACAAATACCAGCTGCGTGATGCTAGTCGGGATGGTACAGGAAAAATCTATATGGGGCGGGAGATTTCTCAGTTCATGTGTCATACCGGTATCAACTGGCTAGAGCGCGCAGAACGTGAGCGTGAGGAAAACCCAAAAAGGGCTGTTCAGGGGCTGCAACTAGCCGAGAATGCTGTGGTTGCCGACATCGGTTCGGGCTCTGGATACTACGCGTTTCGTCTTGCCCAGCTTGTCCCCACGGGAAAGGTTATAGGTGTGGATATCCAGTCTGAGATGGTTGATTTTCTCAATAACAAGGCCAAGGAACTGGGGATTAAAAATGTGGAATCTCATCTTGGTAAAATTGATGATGTGCAGCTTCCTGGCACTAGTATTGATGCCGCGATCATGGTGGATGCCTACCATGAGTTCTCCCACCCCAACGAGATGATGCAGTCGATATATCACGCCCTAAAGCCTGGCGGAGTTATCTATTTGTTAGAATATCGCGCCGAGGACCCTGCCGTGCCAATCAAACCACTGCACAAGATGACTCAGGCACAAGCGATCAAAGAGATGGTAGTGGTTGGATTAGAGCACGTACGCACCGATGATTTTTTGCCTTGGCAGCACTTTATGGTGTTTAAGAAGCCGCAATAGTGTGACTACGCTTCGCCATGCGACCGCAATTTGAAGAAATCGATTATCAACAGACGCCACTTGGCGAGGTGATTCTCAGACGCCGCACGATGCAGTCACTGGGAGATAAGGAGATTTATGAAATCATGCTTGGCAGTGAGTTTCTTATGTCCAGTTTGTTTACAGTGGTCGAAGAGGAGTTATCGTCGCTTGGGATTGCAGCTACGGAGAAGGCATTTCATGATACGCAACTTGATGTGGTGGTTGGTGGATTGGGACTTGGTTACACGGCCAAGGTTGCTCTCGACCATCCATCTGTAGGTGATCTCATTGTGGTCGACTATTTAAAACCTGTGATTGATTGGCATCAGCGTGGGTTAGTGCCTCTTGGAAAAGGTCTAACAAATGACCCGCGTTGCCATTTTGAGCATGGTGATTTTTTCAAACGAGCTATATCCGATGATGGTATTGGATTTGATTCTCAGTCGGCTGGCAGGAAATTTCATGCCATCCTTCTTGATATCGACCACTCACCGGCCCATTTGCTCAACGAACGGCACGCAAGTTTTTATCAGGCGGAGGGTTTACGCAAGATGACCGATCAACTTCACCCTGGTGGGGTTTTTGCACTTTGGTCGGATGATCCACCTGAGGAAACATTTATGAGCGCGCTACGAGACGTTTTTTCTAGAGTCGACACGCATGTTGTTCCATTTGAGAACCCGATATTGGGGCGTGATTCGGAGAGTACAGTTTATGTAGCACACGATTAATATAGTGAAAATTACGGCGAGATGGTTACCATTCGCAGTGTTGCTTATAGCGCTGCTGTGGGGCAGTGCGTTCCCAGCGATTAAGGCAATTTATGCTGAGTGGTCGGTAAGGGGGATTGATCCGAATATGCCGAATCGGCTTATGCTTGCGGGAGTTCGTTTCATGCTTGGAGGGCTTGTGCTTTTGTTACTCGCGCGTCATCCGTTCAGGGAACTTAGACAGACGTCTTTCGTGCGGATATTAGTTTTTGCCTGTGCGCAGACGTATGTGCAGTATTTTCTGTTTTACACTGCCCTTGCCGTGTCGAGTGCGGTGTTGGGTGGTTTATTGGTCGGCTCCGGAAGTATCTGGTGGCTACTACTCGCTCCCTTGCTTTTGAAAAGTCCATGGCCGACGCGTTGGCAGTGGGGGTTTATTACTCTCGGCGCGGCAGGTGTTGTTTTTGCTGTCTATAAACCGGGTGCTGGAAGTGGTCAGCCGTTATTGGGTGGAGTTTTGTTTTGCCTCTGCACGTTGAGTGGCTCCTTTGGGCTGATCTTCCTGCAGAAAATCCTTAAGACGATGGGAGCGAGAGCGGCGACGGGTTTTGGATTGTTGATAGGCGGGTTTTTGCTGATGGTTTCTGGAGTCGCGGGATGGCCTGGATTGCTTGAGTTGTTCTCAACCAAGGTGATTTGGTTAACCGTTTACCTTGCGTTTGTCTCGGCGCTTGGGTTTGGCTTATGGAATCACCTTACCAGCCTATTCCCTGTGAATCTGTTAGCTGGCTATCGTTTTCTGGTGCCCATCTGTGCGGTAGTGGAGTCCTCTTTGCTCGTTTCCGGTGAGTCGCCAGGGATAGGGATTGCCGTGGGTGGCGTGATGGTGATCGTTGCACTAATCGGCCTTCAGCGAGCAAGGTAGGACAACTTTGAAAGTCGTTCTACTTCACTGACCTAATGCCATCCTTAGCGATGGTAATTTTTCGTTGTCGGTAGAGCGAGCCAGTTGCCCTCTTGAAGGCTTTTTTACTCACGCCAAGTGCTTCGTAGATGCTATCTGCTGGGCTAGAATCGCATAGTTCCCAGAACCCGTCGCGAGCGATGAGTTCCATCTCAATGCGTGATTCTAAATCCTCGACGTGTTTGCGGCCAGGTGCCTGAAGTGAGAGGTCGATTTTGCCATCCTCACGCACCTGAGCAATGTAACCTTTGGTTTGCTCGCCCGGCGGCAGTTTGGAAAAAACCTCATTGGCAAAGATGACACCGCTGTGCTGGCCGTTGATGATCGCTTTGTAACCTAATTCCGTTTTGGCATAGACCATGAGATCAACTTCCTGCCCCGCTTTGTAGTCGGGCGCGTCCTTGGAGAAGTGGCGATTTAGTCGTCTACTCGCCACAATGCGGTCGCTGTTTTCATCGACATAGACATAAACAACATAACGCTTCCCCACATCTAACCGACTTGTCTGTTCGCGGAATGGTGAAAATAAATCTTTATCTAACCCCCAGTCGAGGAAAGCGCCGATGTTGGTGGCAGCCACACATTCAAGACAAGCGAACTCGCCGGGCATGGCTTTCGGGTGCTTGAGTGTGGCGACGGGTCGGTCTTCTGAATCGCAGTAAATAAAGACATCCAGAGAGTCGCCGACGTTCATCGTTTCATTTACTTCCTTGCGTGGAAGTAGAACCTCACCGAGATCACCGCCTGCATCGAGGAATAGACCGTGAGGACTTTTTGTCAGAACTGTCAGTTCCGCGCGCGCTCCAATGTGTGCCATGCCGTGACCTTAATCTACAATTGATGATCTCTAAGCATTAAAACCACTATTATGTGTAGCAAGCAGGGCAAGTACCGAAAAATTCAAGCTCATGGTAGAGGTTTTTATAACCTGTTGTGAACTGGATTTCTTTTTCTAGTTCGTGCACAGGGCAGGGAGCGTTGACTGACTCAATAGAGCCACAATTTGTGCAGATTAAGTAGTCGCGATGCTCTCCAGGAAGAAGTAGGGCGAAGTATGCGGCTCGTTCGTGTAGTCCGAGGCGGCGCAGGATCGCTTTATCGGTGAGGCGTTGGATGAGGCGGAAGACAGTGGCCTTGTCACATTGGTTCGTAAGCCTTGGGGACTCTGCCATTTCTGCGAGCGTCATGGGGCGGTTATTTTCCAACAAAGTTGCCAATAGCTCCTCTAGAGCTTTGGTTCGGCGCAGGCCTTCGGCACGACAGCGGTCAATGACTTTATCTAGTTTATTGAGCATTTGGAAATTTTAGTTATCTGGTTGGGCCAAGTGATCGTGATCGGCGATGTTGATTTTGATCATCGTGTGTAGAGGTCAATACGTCCTGCCGTTTTACAGTAGTCCGGGCTGCTGTGGGTCAGGGGTGGCACCGATCTTGGTATAGGCTGCGGGGAGGGCGACGCGACCGCGTGGGGTGCGTTTGAGGAATCCTT
Organism: Akkermansiaceae bacterium; assembly: GCA_018676385.1. Classification (GTDB taxonomy): domain Bacteria; phylum Verrucomicrobiota; class Verrucomicrobiia; order Verrucomicrobiales; family Akkermansiaceae; genus Oceaniferula. The sequence goes on along the minus strand of JABHEX010000347.1, from coordinate 14,356 downwards.
GCATAATGAGGAATGGTTCGTGGACTTCTTCTAAGGTGGATGCGTCTTCACCGATGGCAACCGCGAGTGTGGATAGGCCAACTGGGCCGCCGTTGAATTTGTAAATCGTGGCCTCGAGTATACGTTTGTCCATTTCATCGAGGCCGTCGTTGTCAATCTCGATCATGGCGAGTGCATCACGGGCAATTTCTGGCGTGATTTTGCCGTCGGCACGGACTTGTGCGTAGTCGCGTACCCATCGCAGCAGGTTGTTGGCAATACGTGGAGTGCCACGTGAGCGCGATGCAATTTCAAGGGCGCCGTCATCTTTGATTGTGACATTAAGTAGCTTCGCAGAGCGTTCGATGATGTGTGCGAGTTGTTCGGCGGTGTAATAATCGAGCCGATTGACGAGTCCGAAACGCGACCGTAGTGGCGAGGTCAGCATGCCGGCTCGGGTAGTGGCGCCCACGAGCGTAAACTTTGGCAGGTTGAGTTGAATAGATCGTGCGGAGGGGCCGGAGTCGATGATGATATCTAATCTATAATCTTCCATTGCGGGATAAAGATATTCCTCGATGGCGGGATGCAGTCGGTGAATTTCATCTATAAAAAGTATATCACCTTTTTGGATATTTGTGAGGATGCCCGCCAAGTCACCTGCTTTTTCAATTTGTGGGCCGGATGTGGTGTGAAGCTGGGTGCCGGTAGCGTTCGAAATGATATTAGCCAGCGTAGTTTTACCGAGTCCTGGAGGGCCTGAGAGTAGGACATGTTCTAAGACATCGTCGCGCATTTCAGCAGCCTCGACCATGAGCATCAATCGTTCGGTAACTTTTTCTTGGCCGTGAAATTCTTCAAACCCAGGAGGACGCAGCGATTGGTCGAACGATTCGTCAGGTGTATCGTTGGTTTGCTGGTAAAAAGATTCTGACATGATGGAATACAGAGTTAGCGAATTAAATCCTCTTCGTAATAGATTTTGAAGCCGGCGTTGTGTAGAACAGATGTCCCAAACTGGGTGTCTTCGAGATGCATGGCCATAAGTGATCGGCCTGATGGATGAGGCATCAGTGAGTAGGCAAAATCGAGGTTCGTTTCTGCCGCTCTCAATGTGTCAAGCGCACGAGCAAGGCCACCACCGGTATCGGTTAGTCCGATCACGACAAGCTCGGAGGTGGTATGTGGAATACCTTTTTCCATGAAAATGCGCATGGCGTTATCAGGGTCTGATACTACAATTCTTATGACACATGCGTCGCGCGAGTCTTGAATGCTCAGGCCAATAACATCAATGTTCTCGCTGCGCAACAGACGCACCAGCGAGCTGAGTGAACCAGCTCGGTTCTTCAGCATGACAGAAAACTGTACTGGGGCAGTTCCGTTGGGTTTGATTTCGCAGTCGGGCATATGACTGCAGTATTAAACCATGATTTGGCGGGGATTATAATCTAAAAATCAATCTGTCCGATAGAAATTTACATTTCATTGATGTAGATATTGGCAAATTCGATAGCGCTACCATGGTGCTGAAGAGCAATCTTTCCTTTTTTAGGCACGCCAGGAAGCTGTGCATTGGTAATGACAGTTTTACCATTGAGAATGACAGTGAGGCGGTCGCCTTTGAGCGTGATAAGCATGCGGTTCCATTCGCCGATCGGATTATCAGCTTTTTCACTGGGAGTGAGAGCTGCACGAACTTCCTGCGGGTGTTTTTTGTTGGTGCGGTAGCCGTAAACCTCACCAGAGCCTCCCGGCCAGTTCCAAAGGTTCACTTGGGAGCGGTTATTACCCCGGAAGTAGATGCCGGAGTCGAGTTCATCGACAAGAAGAATGATTGGTTTGCCGTTGGCGTCTTTTTTTGTATCCCCTGTTTTTGGGTCGAGATATGGGCGTTTCAATTTGCGCGTTGCGGGTGCAGCCCAGCGCCAATCGATGGCAAGGGTGACATCCCCATATTCTTTCGCTGTCCACAGATTTTTGTCCTTGGCAGTTGATTTACTGTCGTAGTGGAGAATAGCGTCACGCGCTTGCCAATGGCCGACGTGGCCTGGATCGTTGCTCCAACCTGTGAGGTCTATGCCGTTGTAGAGTTTAACAAACTCGGAAGTAAGTTTAGGCGGAGCAAGCGCCGCAGGACTTGCTTTTGGTTGTTTTTGACCTCCGGGAAGTTCGGTGATCTTCATTCCACGGAATTGCACGGGATCACCATGACCGCAGAAGGCGATGTGTCCGGAGCGGCGTTTTACTCCTTTGTGCTTGGGGTATTTCTTGGCTAGTTCATTAAGATCAGCCACATTGATGATGGTGCCGTTGAGTTCCACGGTGACTTTGCTGCCGTTGACCGTGATGATTTCCTGATTCCATTCGCCGACAGGTTTGAGGAATCCTTTTTTGGCTGCCTTGAGCGTGTAGAGTCCGCCGTGGAATTGATACTCTTTGAGCTTGGCGTATTTTGGATGGGTGTCATCCAGAACTTGAACTTCCATACCTGTGTAAGCGGGGTCACCTTTGCCAGGATAATGAATTCCGATGCCATTGTTGCCGCCTGGGGGAAGCTTAAATTCAAACTCGAAGATGTAGTTGGAATACGTTTTTTCAGTGATTAGGTTCTTGCCTTTGGGAGTGCAGATGAGAGCGCCGTCCTTGACTTCGTAGCCGCTACCTTTCCAGCCGGTGAGGTCTTTTCCATTGAAAAGTGAGACGGGATCAGCTGCGGAAAGAGACAGCGTGGAGAGCGAGAGAATGATGATTGGCAACTTCATAGTGGATGGACTAGATTATACGCGGATCAGAGTCACGCCATTTCATCTTGGTTATTAAAATACAAAACGCTTGTATGTGCATCGAATTTTATGCGTAAAATCCGATATGCGAGTGATTTTGCTCTGCCAATTTGTCTGAAAATTTGCCACCATCCCGTTATGAGCCTACCTCCTAGTATTTTCAACGATGTGCTTGGTCCCGTTATGCGGGGGCCGAGTAGCTCACACAGTGCGGCTGCGAATAGGATCGCACGGATCGCTCGCAATCTTGTAGGTGAACGTGTTTGCAAGTTGATTGCTAATTACGATCCAAACGGTTCCTTGGTGACAACCCACAAGGACCAGGGGACCGATCTAGGCCTCTACAGCGGCATTCTCGGATGGGAACCTCACGATGCCCGATTGCCAACCTACCCGCAGGCTCTGGAAGATGCGGGAATTGAAGCGGTGGTGAACTATGTGTCTTACGATGCACCACACCCGAATTTTTACCGTCTTGAAATCATCGGGGAAAGTGGAACGTCCTACTTCCTTGATGCGACATCCACGGGTGGAGGCATGATTGAGCTGCAGGCGATCGATGAAATTCCTTTGGGTGGCGTTGGCGATCTTCACGCGTCGCTTTTCTGGCTCGATGTGCAACCTGACCCCGCTGAGTATGGGGATTCTAACATTTTTTCAGAAGCTGAAGCAACTACTTGGCTTCCCGGGCAGGATGGAAGTGGCTTGTTGAGGTTTGATTCCCGTGAAATCCCTACAGACGAGGAATTGGATAAATTGGGGCAAGCGCTTGGTTCCACGCGCCATCGTGTTTTGCATGCCGTGTTGCCTATTCTATCGCGCAGAAACCTAACCGTTCCTTTTGCGCGTTGTGGTGAAATGCAGCAGCACTCTGAATTTTCCGACCGTCCGCTATGGGAGAGTGCCGCCTGTTATGAAGCGGCGCGTGGTGGTATCACACAAGATGAGGTGCTTGAGCGCATGAAAGCTTTAGCAAAGATCATGGTGGATGCGGTGGCCGATGGTTTAAAAGGCACTGAGTATGAAGATCGTATTCTCCCTGCGCAGAGCCCCGGATTTACTCAGGCGGAGAAAGAAGGGCGATTGATTCCAGCTGATATCAATAATAGGATTATTCGTTACGTCTCCGCATTAATGGAAATGAAATCATCGATGGGGATTATTGTGGCGGCTCCCACAGCAGGCTCATGTGGTGCCATGCCTGGTGCCGTTCTCGCGATTGCGGATGCGCTTGGAGCTGACGAAGACGAGCGGGCTAAGGCTTTGCTTGTTGCCGGGCTTATCGGCGTATTCATCACGCGTGATGCCAGTTTTGCGGCCGAGGAAGGTGGCTGCATGGCCGAGTGTGGATCGGGATCAGCGATGGCAGCAGCTGCCATTGTGCACTTGGCCGGAGGGAATACAGACCGCCAGCTTGCCGCTGCCTCAAGTGCTCTACAGAACTGCTTTGGTATGGTTTGTGATCCTATAGCGAATCGTGTGGAGGCACCATGTTTGGGTAAAAATGTGATGGCGGCATCCAATGCTCTTTCATGTGCTAATATGGCATTGGCAGGCTACCAGCACCTTATCCCGTTTGACGAAGTTGTGGTTGCGATGAATAAAGTGGCTCACCAAATTCCGCGTGAGCTGCGCTGCACGAATCTTGGCGGCTTATCAATCACACCAACGGCTGATAAAATAGCTGCTGATCTGGCGGCCAAACCCTGCAACTGTAAATCATCTTGTCAGGTTTAGATCGGTGACTTGTGTCAGCTCTGAAATAAATGATGACTATGGTGCTTGGTAAATATCCGTTTCGAGTGTTTTGGCTAACTCTCTTGCTGAGGTAAGTGTGCCGCCTTGTGGGACTCCGGGGCGGAGTGGTTTGGTTTCGGCGTGGATCGCTTTTTGAAATGCTACAGATCGCTTCACGACGGCATCTATATTCTTTTTGGCAAGAATCTGGCTGCCGTTGTCGAACTTACTGACATTGGTGTCGCCGAAGTAGGAAATGATCGCTTGAGCCATGATCCAGTGACCCTGTTTATCTGGGTGGACGCAGTCACGCTGCACGGTAAACTTTTGATTCTTGGATTTTTCTGCAGCGATTTTTTGCGACATGAATGTATGAAGGTCTGCAACGACCCATCCGCTGTCCGTTTGTTGCGCCATCCATTTGGAGTAAGCCGTAAGCACGGAGTTGTAATCAAATCCGGGCTTGCCATGGTTGTCGTATATGGGTGGGGTGACGTGCAAGACCTCGGCGCCGTATTGCTTAGCCGCAGCGCGCAGGCGCAGGTGGCCATTTTGAAAACGCGCCAATCGTTCAGGATCGAGCGGTTGATAGATGCCGCAATTCATGCCGTAGCATGCGATGATGAGCTGCGGTCGCGTCTTGGCTAACACACGTTCCAGTCTCTCAAACAGACAGGGACGTGGAAACCGACCGCCTGCATGTCCTTTTTCGCTGAGACCCGAGATGGTTTCGCTGGAAACACCGGCGTTGATCACCTCGTAGCGACGGTTAGGGAACTTTTTGACCAGCCAAGCATCGAGATAATGCACGTAGGGCCCGCCTTGGGTAATGCTGTCGCCAAGCACAAGAATACGACGGTTCTTTTCTAACAAATGGTGATCCGCGTTAGCTATGGGCATGACGAGGAAAGAAAGAAGGATGATGAAGAGTCTCATATTGAGGGTATTATTCGATTACAGGTCGTTGCAGTGCTTTGTAGAAGAATTGGCCTATTGTTTGGTTAATAATGCTAGCTCAGATTCAGTGCGCCCATCGTACTGAGGTGTTTTTCGCCAAAGCTGCTGATGTCGTGGCCATAGGAGTTGGCCAGTGAGATAAGAAACCGATTGTGGGGTGTGCCTTTGGGGAGGTTGACGAGCCGGTTCATTTTAAATCCTGAGCCTCCACCGATCACTACACAAGGGATATTGTGCAGCGTGTGTGAATTACCTTTTCCAAGCTCGTTCACCCAGACGATGGTGGTGTTATCAAGCATATTGCCATTGCCGTCGGGTTCTGCAGTAGCTTTGAGTTTACCGGCGAGATAAGCTAACTGTTGGGCGAACCAAATGTTGATTTTTTTCAACTTGTCCTGTGCAGCTTTGTTCTTGTCAGGTTCATGGCTGAGCGAGTGGTGCCCTTCTTCAATGCCTAGCCAACGCATCCGTGCCTGACCAACCGAGCGCATGAACTGAAGTGTGCCTACTCGAGTCATATCATTTGCCATAGCATTAACTAACAGATCAATTTGCATCCGTGCAAGTTTTGGCGTGTTATCATTTGTAATTTCAATATTCGGATCAAGTTCAGGTTCTGGGTGAACGAGTTTGCCTGCCTTTGCAGCAGCCATCATCTCACGCTCCATGTCCGCGACCAGTTGGATATGCTGCTTAAGCAGTGCATTGTCTTCGCTGCTGAGCTTCTTTGAGACTTTATTGAGATCGGCACCAAGCTCATCAAGGATGGATGCGTAGGTTTGTTTATCTTTCGATTGCCCATAAAGTTTTTGTAGCATCTGATAGGGGTCATCGAGTGGTGCCAGTGGTTGGTTTGAGCCGGCGTAAGACATTCTCGTCCATGGGTCGGCGCGATCGGGAACTGCCACCCCTACTTCAAGCGATCCAAATCGCGTGCGCGTCGCTGAGTTTTTCTGGAGGAAATTTTTGATTTCCTGATCGATAGAAATCGATGACGCCCAGCCGGCTGGTGTGTGAGATCCACCTTGGATATTACCTGGATGAAGTCGGGCACCGGTAAGTAGGCACGACATACCACGCATGTGGCCGTCGCCATCGCCTTTGACGAGGTTGGATAGGCCCTTAATGATAAGAGTTTGGTTTTTGAATGGGTTGAGAGGATTTAGGATCGAGCCGAACTCCATCTTGCTGTCTACTACTTTTGGCCAGAAGTCAGTTGGCAGTGTGCCGTTGGGTGAGAACATGACGATGAGCCGTTGCTTGCGACCCGAATTTCCGCTCCCTGCGGCGAAGCTGGGCAATCCTGTCAGGAAAGGTAGGGTAGCGGGTGCTATGCCGAGTTGTCTGAGAAATGCGCGGCGAGTGGTCATTTTTTCTTGGGGTGCGATGGGATCAGGGCGGTGGTGGTAGTGATGTCAACGATCAGCTGACGCATGTTAAAGTTAGTCGTTTTGAATGATTCGTGCAAGCGGTCCATGGTGCTGTAGCCGTAAGCAGGAACGGGCTGCTGGATGAGATGGTGAAACAGATGCTTGATAAAGGCGCGGTGTGCGCCGGGGGATTCGATGGCGAGTTGCGCCAGATCTTGTGCCCCCTTGATACGAACTTTTCTATCATCGTCGGTGATGTAATCACTCTCCGTGTTGATGGGCTTGTTTTTTTCGCGGGTACGAAAGCGGCCTACAGCATCGTAGTTTTCCAGACTGAACCCAATCGGATTGATAATCTCATGACAGGCCATGCAAGAATGATCCTTGGTGAGTTCGGTGACCTTTTCACGCATTGTTTGATTCGGTTTGAAGTCTGAGTCTTTGAATTCGGTCGCTTTTGGTGGCGGTTTAAGGAAGCGCCCTAACACATTACGGCTGAGGTAAACACCTCGATGGATCGGTGAGGTTTGCTTGTGGTAGGAGAAGGCACTCAATACATACGGGTGTGTGAGGATTCCGGCGCGGTGACGATCCGGTGTGACAACAGGGGTAAATTGCTCGTTTTTTAAATGTTCGGGTAGCTTGGTTTTGTAGAATGTGGCGATGCGCGGATTCATGTAGACTTCCTGTGTGAGGAACAGCTTGCGGTAGTCGGAGTTTTTAGACCACAAGACGTTTGCGACAAATAAGTTTAACGAACTGCGTAAATCGGCAATCAAGCGGGCATTAAATCCTGGGAAAAGCTTTGGGTCTTTTCGTAGGTCCTCTTTCTCGCTTAGGTTGAGCCACTCGTGAAAAAAGCGCTGCAGCTTGTGATGGGCGCGTGGATCTCTGAGCATGCGTTGAGCCTGTGCGCTGACTTGCTGAGGATTTACCAAGTGGCCTTTTGACGCGGCTTGTCTGAGTTGGTTATCGGGCACGGAATCCCATATAGTGAGTGCGAGGTGAGTGGCAATTGCCCATGCGTCATGCTTCGTTTGATTACCATCGGTGTGATGGCTTAATTCTGGATAGAGAAAATACGGAGAAGTGAGCGCGAGCATGAGGCTGCGTTGTGCGGCGCCCTCTGGTCCGTGTTGTTTGAATAATTTATGAATTCTTTGTTTTTGGTCAGTGGTGAGTGGTCGGCCGTGGGCGCGCGCGGTGAATTGCTCGCAAAACTGCAACAACTTGGTGGTCCTTTGTTTATCTTTGGGGTTTGTTTTAGCGAGTTGATCAAGATGGTTGAGGATAATAGAGCTCGCTTGGATTGCTGCGTTTGCAGAGGCCACACTCCATTGCTTGGAAATCGTGGAGCCCCGCTCGTATCCGAGTGAAGCATCATCAGCAGGAAAGGGCGTGTTGATGATGGCAACTTCTTTTGCATTGATAGGAGCGAGGAAGCGTTGTGGAATTTTTTCCCAGATGCCGTGCGGTTGTTTCCACTCGATCAGAATTGATGATTTTTTTTCTTGGAAAGAGGTGTATTCGATCATCATGGGAAGGGCATGACCGCCGATGAGGAAAGTGCTTTTCACGCTAGTACGCATTGAGTTTTTCGAAGATACCCAAGCGTCAATCAACGCGGTCTTTTTTTTGTCATAGGTGTTAAGGAAAAATCGTGCTCCGTTGGGTGTGGTGATGCGAAAATGGTATGTGCCGGTTTCTGGTGGTAGCAAGGCCCCCTGCCAGTGGATAGAAAATGCTTTAGGGTTAATTTTTTTAACGCCGTGATTATTTGCAAGATTGAATGAGGGTGTTGGTTCGATACGTGTTAGCAGTTTTTGCTTCTGCTTATTCATTTTTTCCGCATTGAAATAATTTGCGGTGAGGCCGTGTTGTTTTGGGATTGGGGAGTGACCTCTGAACGAAGCAACCAGATCCGCGATGGAGTTTCGGTGTTGGTGTTTGGTACGTCGGAGTAGTGCTTTGCGAACGGGTTTTATTTTTGCCTGTGCCTCAGGAGAATAAAATGCGTGATAAATGTATTGTGCAACGGCTTTTGCATCCTCGTCGACGACAAGTTCATCTTCATCTTCAGGCATTGTCTTATGGATCACCCGGGTGAGTTTTTCGATACTACCTGTGCCGACTAATGCCTCATCATATTCATCAGCTACACCCGCACCATTCACTCCATGGCATGAAATGCAGTGTTCCTTGTAGATGGTTTCCCCCTTGGCTGCAAAATCTGCAGCCGCTAATTTACCCGAGACCACTGAGAGCCCCGCAATAAACAGAATAATAACAAATTGCCGCACGAAGATAAGTATACGTCATAAACGAACTCATTCTTTTATAAAAAGTTGGTGTATGTGTTTCTCTTTACATGCTGTTTATTCTCGCGCTTCAGGGGTATCTTCTTCAGGCTGTCTAAGTGCAAATAACCATCATAGTCTTGTTTCTGTTGGCTGGAAATTTGAGTGCGCAGAACGTTGACATATCGACCGTGCAGCCGGATTTGACGGTCCCAGTGCTGACGGCTGGAAAACCTTCTGCTGGGTTACGTGTGAAGCAGACATTGCCAATTTACGAGAAGACGGCCGTGCATCACGTGCTTTATCTGCCCACCGATTGGAAACCGGGTGGCAAGTATCCGCTCATTGTTGAGTTTGCCGGCAACGGGCCTTATCGAAACAAGTTTGGCGATGTTAGCACTGGGCACGTCGAAGGGAGTCGGTTGGGATATGGGATTTCCGGCGGGAAGAGATATATATGGCTGTGCCTGCCATATCTTAATAGTGCTGGAACAGCCAATGTTACGCGTTGGTGGGGTAGTAAGCCGGACTACAATCCGAAACCGACGATCAATTATTGTAAGGCAGCAGTTAAGTGGGTGTGCCAAAATTACGGTGGCGATTCTAAACGCGTGGTGCTGGCTGGATTTTCACGTGGTGCAATCGCCTGCAATTTTATTGGACTGCACGATGACGAAATTGCCAAACTCTGGTCAGCTTTTATCCCCTACAGCCACTACGATGGCGTGATCACAGGATGGCCGTATCCTGGTGCGGACCGTGCTTCGGCGTTGCTAAGATTAAAGCGATTGGGTAAGCGGCCGCAGTTCATTTGTGGTGAAGGCGCCAATACGAATAGAACCGCAGCCTATCTTAAAAAAACAGGAATAAAGGGTCAATTCACGTTTATCGGAACTGGGTTTCGCAATCACAGTGATGCGTGGACCCTGCGCCCTTCTCGGGCGCGTGCGGAAATGCGCAAGTGGTTGGCAAATAGCTTAAAAAGCTCTATTACTACCACCGAATGAGATCAACTAAAGCGTTACCATTTCACCTGTGCGGAAGGACTTGTCTGCTGCTGCGACGATTTTCATCGAGTTGATCGCGTCGTTCATGTGGTCTGTTAGGTCGGTGTCGTTTTGGATGGCATCAAGGAAAAATACCTGCTCGCGGTGGCAGAGTTCATCGTGGTCGGGCTCGTCACCGGTTTCGGTCCATTCATCTTTTTTAACGAATTGGTTGTTCTCATCAAGCTCGGAGAAGTGACGACGCAAAGTGTTTGTTTTCGTGTGCGCGTCGACGTCATCAGAAGCACCTGCTCCGGCAGCCTCTTTGGCTTCGATGGTGACGCAGCCCTTCGGGCCAACAACATCTTTAACAAAAAATGCGGTCTCTGACATCATCGGTCCCCAGCCGGCTTCATACCAGCCGACGCTGCCGTCCTCGAAGGTGACTTGCAGGTGGCCGTAGTTGATTTTTCCATCAGGAATTTCGTCAGTTAGGCGGGCACCGAGCCCGGCAACACGCACAGGCTTGGAGCGGGTCATCTGGCACATGACATCGACGTAGTGTACACCGCAATCAACGATTGGAGAAATTGATGACATGAGGTTTCTGTGAGTCTCCCAGTTATCTCCTGACGACTGCTGGTTTAGGTTCATGCGCATAACGAGCGGCTTGCCGAGATCGTGCGACATCTCGATGAATTTTTGCCAACTCGGATGGTGACGGAGGATGTAGCCGATGACGAGCTTGCGGTTATTTTTTTTAGCGGTATCAACGATGCTTTGTGCTTCTTCGACGGTTTCTGCGAGTGGCTTTTCAATGAACACATCACAGCCTGCTTCGAGCGCGGCGATGGCATATGGCGCGTGGGTGTCCGGGTAGGTTGAGATGGAAACGGCGTCGGGTTTGGTCTCCTCGAGCGCCTTGTAGTAGTCATCGAAGAGAGCGTAGCCGCCGCCCAACTCGTCGTTGAGTTTTTCACGTGAGCCTGCTGAGCGAGTGCAGATGCCGGTAATTTCAAACTCGGGGATATTATGATAGGCGAGGGCGTGGGAGCGACCCATATTGCCGGCGCCGGCGCAGAGGATTTTGGTTGGTTGATTAGGCATTGGTTGACTGGTTGACTGGTTGACTGGAAATAAAAAACTGCCCCAAGGCCATAGGGGCAGCTATTTGTAAATGATGGATGTGAAATGAAAAATCCTAAATTAGATTTTCCACGGTCCGCGCATCGGTTGATCGATCAGCTTGTTTGCCTCGGCATTGTCGATGAACTGGAGTTTTTCAGAATCGAACTTCAGTGGCTTGCCAAGACGTAGGGCGACTTTGGCGATGTTGATGATGGTCGATGAACGGAAACCATTTTGTTCGTTGAGCGCGAATTTTTTGCGTTCGCGCACGGCCTGATGGAAGTCCGTGATCACTGGTGGTGGTCCGGGGAGCTCCTTGAGTTTTTTATCAAGATCAGGCACGTCCTTGCTTCTGAAGTGGCGGTAGATGCTGCCTTTGGGCCCTGAGATGATTGGTTCCTCTGGATTATTCTCTGCATTAAGAATGATCTTGGTGCCATCGGCGTAGACAAGTTCGATGCGGCGCCATGGTAATACGGCATCGTGGTGCTGTTTCTGTGTATCGACTTCTACATGCACTGGGCTCTCATTGTCTTTTCCGAGAACGAACTGGCAGGGGTCGAGATAGTGCTGACCCATATCGCCAAGTCCGCCGCCATCGTAGTCCCAGTAGCCACGGAACGAACCGTGAACACGGTGAGAGTTGTAGGCTTTCATCGGGGCAGGCCCTAGCCACATGTTGTAGTCGAGATGCTTGGGGATTTCCTGCTCTTTGAGGTCGGTTTTGCCTGACCACTGACCCAGTTTCCAGTTGCCGACAAATGCCGTGCCTAAATTAAAGGTGTATGGCCCGTCGCCAAGAAGCTTGTGGTGCACGACTTTCCAAGCCTCTGATGCTGGACGGCTCAGGCCGTAGTAACGAGATTGGAATCGGAACCATGTGTTGATGCGGAATATTTTTTCATGTTCGGTGACGGCTTTCACCATAGCCTGACCTTCGCCGATGGTGCGGGACATTGGTTTTTCACACCATACATCCTTACCTGCTTTGACCGCAGCGATTGCTTGGATGGCGTGCCAGTGTGGTGGGGTTGCTACGTGTACAATATCGATGTCCTTGCGGGCGATGAGCTCACGGAAATCGGAGTATCCTTCGACGTCACCATCACCTCGCTTCTTGGCCTCGGCTTGGCGGGCGCTGAGACGTTTGCTGTCGACATCGCAAAGCGCCAACAGCTTGCCGGGCATGCCGAGGTGGGAACGGGAAATCCCTCCACAGCCGATGATGCCCTTGGTGAGCTGGTTGCTCGGGGCTTTGGGCCCGCCCAGTGCGATATAGCTTGGGAGTATCTGCACGGTTGCCATCGCGGCAAGACCCTTCAGGGTATTTCGGCGCGTAGTAAGCGGCTGGCCAGCTTTGCTGAAATCTGGATAGTTCATAGGTTTGTGTTACGTCGATGTCTTCGTTGATGTTTCGCTAAATTATAAGGCGTTCTCGGGATCATGGGATGTGGCCTCGTCAACTTCCTCGGCATCGACATCACGGTCAACTTTGTCCCAGAAGAAGACGGCAAAAATGATGAAGATGACGGCAGCCATGCCGGCGGGGAAAAGCCAATATTGTTTCCAGTCGGTCATCGCCTTGGTGACAAGCTCGGAGTCGACAGTATCGGCGTAGCCTTGGCCAAACATACCTATGAGGCTATCCCAGAAGCTTGTGTGTGTATTTTCGCTGGATGCCTTGATGTTTTCCATTAGTGGACCATGGCCGGCTGGGGCGGCACCGTATTCCGCATAGGTGTTGGGAAGTGCTTTATCGGTGAATGGCCAGTTACCTCCAAATGCCATTCGGAAACCGAAGAACATTCCAATTCCTTGAGTTAGAAAAACTAGAAGTGACTGTGCTTGGCCACGAATCTCTGCTGGGGCTTTTTTATCTGTGTAGATAAATCCAGTTACGAAAAAGAAGTCGTAGCAGATGCCATGCAGTGCTACACCCAAGAGAAGCATCCACATGATTTGGTCAGGTGCCCCAAAGGCAAACAGGGCATAACGAGCGACCCAGCATGCCATGCCGATGAGTAACATCATTTTGACGCCGAGTTTGCGGAAGAAAAACGGGATGAGAACCATAAAGACAATTTCGGACATCTGTCCAAGAGTCATTGCGGCACCTGCTTCGTTGAATCCTGCCGCCCCTAAAAAAGCTGAAGTTTGTCCGTAGTAATAGGCAAGAGGAATACAGATTAGCGTGGAGCAAACAGCAAAGACAAGAAAAGCTGGATTTTTTAGAAGCTTTAAGGCGTCCACCATGAGGAGTGATCCAATATCAATTGGTTTGCCTTTGGCGGGCGGAGGAGTACTGGGAAGAGTGAAGCAATAAGCGCCTAAAGCGATACTAGATGCAGCTCCTAGCCAGAAAATATTTAGTGAATCAGACCAACCAACTACACCTAGGCCAAGCCCTGCAACAATCCAGCCGATGGTCCCCCAAACTCGTGCCTTTGGGAATTGCTCTTGCTTGAGGTGGGTGAAGGTAATGGTATTACCAAGCCCAAGAGTCGGCATGTAACAGAGCATGTAGGCAATCATCAGATTGACAATTAATGGGCCTTTATCAGCACCTTGGGGAGCGATCACTGCGATCGCGCACATGATGCCGCCACCGATGAGCATTAGTAAGCCCATGACTTTTTCCGATGCGAATAATCGGTCAGCTATGAGCCCCAGAAATAGTGGGGATAAAATGGCTGCGATGGGTGCGCTTTCGTAAGCTCCACCGATGGATGCTCCGAGATCATTGTTTCCCATTGCCAATGCAAGTGTGGCGAACCATGCTCCCCATGCAAAAAACTGGAGGAACATCATGATCGAGAGGCGGGAGAGGTTGTTGTTAGGTTTTGTGCTCATAGTGAGGTTTTTTTATGGTGTATGTAAAAAATACGTGAGTGTGTTTAATTGTATTAGGTTAATATGGTTCTAATGAAGTTGGTTGGTAATATCAATGATTTGTTAATTCCGACTATTAATTAACAATGTCGATTTTGTAAGCTAGCTACAAAGAAAACCATTGTGATGCGCTATTTCAGCGGAATTTTCGTGCGTTACAAGGATAGGCTTGAATAAATGTGTCTATGAGATTGCCGCTTGATTCGGGTGATGTGCTCGGCGATGGG
>JABHEX010000346.1 GCA_018676385.1 Akkermansiaceae bacterium | reverse complement strand
TTTCTCCAATCCGGAACTGGGCTTCGGCAGCAGAAATAGGATTCTCCAATTCCAACACCCGCTGGTAGACATCAACCGCTTTTTCGAATTCCTCCTTATCAGTGAGACTACGACCCAAGGTCATGAGAGCCTTATCCGCGAGGACGGACTCTGGATAGAGACGGTTAAAGGCCAGACAGGTTGCGGTGGCCGAATCAAAGTCATCCTTCAGCAATTCACTTTCCCACTTCAAGCGGAAGGCATTCTCAACCAGATCACCCGGCAGTTTCTTCCGATTCATAATGATGGGATCCACCTTGGCGAGAGCCTCCATGGCGCGCTGCGCGGCACGTTGATCCAATCCCATGTCTTTATAAATTCCGCCTAATCCCGAAAGAGCCTCCGCTTCGACCGATCCCTTACGCGCCTTGAGAAGCTCCTCGAAAACGACAAACTGATCGGCAGTGACACCGGAGTTCACTGAACCGGAAACTTTAATGCGAGCCTCGCTAGTGCGTTCATCGTCGCCGTAGAGGTGTACCTTATCGGTGTAGACCACCGACAACTCATCGAGCTCATCGCAGTGGAGAATCGCGTCCTCTACATTGGCTGTGACTCCCTCCTCGACGGGTGCGAGTGCAACTTTACCAACAAAAATGCCGGAGCGGATGGCAGCGCCCTCACCCGTTTCTGTGAGTGTGATGGTAATGCTATCGCGTTCTTTCCAGACTTCCTCGTCCTCGGCTTCGAGGGAGAAGATATCGAGCATACCTTTTTTCTCATCTTCGGCAGCGGCTGCGGCCTCAACCTTGTAAAACGACTTCACTGTTAGGGTGACTTTTTCTGCACCCGCGGACGTATCCAAATCAGCATCGCGCAGCATCAGCACCTGTGGTTCACCTGGATAAGCGATGTAGGCTGGGGTGGAATTATCACCAAGGAAAAACCCGACCGTTCCGGTGCTTACGGCGCGGACTTTGCCGGTGCGCGCTACGCCTTTTTTACCATCGAGTGTGCTGTCATCCATGTAGGTGACTTCGAGAGTGTCGCCACCGACCATTTGTAGCACTCCGTCGCCTGGTTTTGGAGTTCCCAGTGCTGTAGGTGCTGATGTCAGCATCTCGTGTTTTTTGCCGGGGACGGGCACACCAGTGAGTGTCTCGACATCACCACTGCTCACTTTAACAATCGCCTGAACCGGGACGTTCAGCTTACGCATGACGGGCACGTCGGCGTCGACGATTTTTGAGTAAAAACGTTGGCCGATTTCAATACGACCAAGGTCATCGGTGCCTTCGCCGGCTTCCTCGATTTCGGTTCCGACCAGAGAGAGCGAGTCGATTGCTTTGTTCCAGTTTTTCAACTGGTAGTGGCTCATGCCGATGTAGAAATACGCCATGTTTGCCCACTTGGTGCGGGCGGCGACCTCGGTGAGTCGACGGAACAACGGGAACCCTGCGGCGTACTGGCCTGCCTGATACTGGCTGAATCCTGCCTGATAGAGTGCCTCGTGATAGAGTGCGACAGCTTCCTCGGATTGTTTTTCCCCTGGCTCAGGAGCGAGCAATCGAGTGAGTAGCATGAAATGGTTTAACGCCTCCTTGGTTTTCCGCTGCTGGAGGTGGTGCTTACCCATTGCCATGTGCGCCATGTGGGCGAGCAAACTGCCCTGATTGTCGCGCACCACGGTGTTGAGCATCGCGAGTCCACGTTCGTATTGCTTATACTCCATCAGCTCGATCGCCTTGTCGTAGAGGTGCTTGGCTTTCAGATCGATTTCGCCTGAAATACGCTTGCGTGGTTTTTTCTCCTTGGCTGCTTCTTGGGCGTAGGCGCAGGGAGCGGCAACGAGAAGTGTCGCGAGCGATGCCGCGGCGAGCCGTTTGGTTTTTCCAAATGATGTTGTCATGAAATTTTTATGTTAGTCTGTTATTGATTAATCTTCAGCTTCGGCTTCGCCGCCAGTCAGAGCGACGCCGTAGCTTTCCAGGCGGTTGTGTGCTTCACTTGATTGGCCACTTTTCGGGTAGCGCACGAGGACAAGGCGCAACTGCGTCACCTCCTTGCCTTTATCACCACTGATGCGGTAGATGTCAGCCACCTTCAGCGCTGCTTGCGCAGCTGTATTACCTCCGACGGACTCAAGATCTTGCACGGTCTTCACCGCTTTTCCGTATTGCTTGAGTGCGACCAAGCAGTCGGTGACTCCCCAGGTCGAGGCGGGTTGCACGTTGGCGGCTTGATAGGACTTAATCGCCTCTTCATGGCGTCCGATCTGGTGCAGTAGCTGCGCCTGTCGCATTGCTAGGCCAGCGGCGTATTTCGGATTTTTCAGCAGGGCTGGAATTTCTGCTAGTGCCTTCTCGGTGTTAGGCGTGTTTCGATGTGAGCGGGCGTAGTAGTAATCGAACTTGGCTTTACCTGCCATTGCCTTGTCCTTGAGGCGAGCTAAGTAGCGGAGCACGGTTTCCTCTGTCTCATAGTGAGCGACGAATTGGGTGTATTTG
>JABHEX010000345.1 GCA_018676385.1 Akkermansiaceae bacterium | reverse complement strand
TTTTCCGTTAAAATGTGTTCCCAGTGGATTCAAGAATTGGAAGCCTCGGGTACGTTTGGTTATCATCTGCTCGACCTATTTTATTGGGAGGAACGGATAGGAAATTGGTGCGCAAAGAAAAAAACGGAAACCCTATCAACGAACAAAAGAGGTGCAACTCCGTTTAATTCTCGCGAGTTATTACAGTTGATGTTGTCGACTCCAAGAAAGGACAGGGACAAGCATGCGAGTCTACTTTATGATACGATGCTTGTGATTCTTTCTAACTCAGATAAAGCCGTGCTTTCTTTACCCATCAATCCTTCTTTTCAGATTCGATGCATCCGATTATTGAAGAAGATTGGCATATTCCAGTGGTACCAATTTCTTGCTTTGAAAACGAGAATAATCTAGGGGAGCATTTGAAATAATGCTGTGCCCAGAGGCTGGCTCATAGCGTTGACCATTCCAATTCAGTCTGATCTTGAGATTGCCTCTTCCTTGGGTCTTTTGAGAAGGTAGATAGATGCTTGCATGATTCCTTTGCGCCATGAGACCACCTTGGAAGATGTGGGAAATGCTGATGGATATTCCCTAGCCAACCCCCTTTGGTTGCTGGCTTGTTTTTGTTTTGCAATTTCGGGCACAAAAAAGCCCGCACCGTGGAGGATGCAGGCTGTTTATTCGCATTTTACACTGTGGAGCCGGCGGTATCCGACACCCCCTTGAAAGGGCCAGTATTTACAAGGGTTTTTGAAGAATTTTTGCTCTTGTACCCCCGCTTGCACCCCTACTGAATCGCTCCCAATCACGTTAACCTGATTGCGTTTCAGGGAACCCAAACAACGATGGAATCAGTTGAAATCCAGTGTGGCGCACCAGTCGCGGATGGCCTGGCGGTCGGCATTGGAGATTGAGCTGTGGTCGAATTCTGTCGCATTGGTAAACGGCGCAGGCATTTGGAGCTCGTCTAACGGGTAATTCTGCCATTGTTCGGTGCACTGCGGACGATGGCACGAGGTGCAGCTGTTGTCGATGTCTGATTCATACAACGGTCCAAACTCAGCTCCTACAATGGAATACGGACCATTTCCGGTGATGGGCACAAGAAGCTCTGTAGTATCCTCGGGATTCTTCAACTGATCGACGGCGGGTGAATGCAGGAAGGGACTGGCCATGTGGCAGTTCTGGCAGTTGTCATGCGCCACCACATTGGGCCATTGCCAACTGTTGTTGTAGTCATCCTCACCTGGCCTTGGGATGTCCAAATCAAACGCACCCGTTGTTTCATTGTTGATGTGCAAGAAGCACGTCTCGCCAGTCGAGAATTTGTACCCAATCACGCCCAAACCTCCATCCCGGCAATTGGTCAGAAACACGACATCTTCATTGGGCGTTCCATCCTGATTCAGCCCGGTGTATCTGCCGACTCTGAACCCGGGGTCACAAGCCTTGCCAAAGGCCGCAGGACAATCGCATAGGCTAGGATCGTTGGTCTCCCCTTCTCCTGCTTGCTCTAGCGTCAGGGCGATGCCATTCTTTGTCACGGGCACTGGCACCGCATCCTCGCAAGAAAACCGGGGCAATGGCCCCAGGACTGCTTCACACTCGTAGGCGTGTTCGAGAGCAGTTCTTCCTTCAGGTTGCGGCTCTTTGTTGCACGAGCTCCAAACTGCAGACGCTGACACCAGGCCAAACGCAAGTCCAAACGAAATCCATCTTGAACCCATCATGCTTTCAACAACGTTACTCACCATATAAAATTTTGTAAGTACCCTCAACTAAATAGAACAAAACCGCCAAGTGCAGCTTTGGCGGGCTACAAGCACCGAGGCTGCGATTTGCACATCAGGCAGCATTACTCAAAGCATTTTTTGGGAACAGTATTTTTAATTGAAGTCCAAAGTATTGCACCAATCTCTTATCGCTTGTCTATCTGCAATGCTAATTGTGCTATGGTCAAAATCAGTCGCATTTTGAAATGGAGGTGGCATCGTTAGTTCGTCCAAAGGATAATTCTCAAAATGTTGAGTGCATTGAGGTCGGTGACAAGAAGTACAAGAATTCTGAATAGATGTAGTATGTAGTTGTGGAAACTCCGCTCCGATAACAGAATAAGGATTGTTTCCTGTTAATGGAACAAGTAGTTCTGTTGGATTGTCAGGATTCATTAACTGGTCGACCGCTGGACTATGCAGAAACGGACTTGCCATGTGGCAATTTTGGCATTTGTCTGCAGCTACAACGCTAGGTGACATCCAAGCATCGTTGTATCCTTTCTCTCCTGGTATTGGAGAATTTATCGGATTGCCTTCATCAACTATTGAAAAGAAGCAGGTTTCCCCAGTAGAAAATTTATGACCAATAACACCCAATCCTCCATCACGGCAAAATGTCATGAACACAACATCTGGGTTTTCAGAACCATCTGTGTTCAAGCCATTATAGCGACCTACTTTATTCCCTGTTTGGCAAGCCATTCCAAAGGCCCATGGATGGTCACAGTCACTTGGGTCTGAACTACCGTTTCCTTCCTCGGTAATGGGATAGGTTTGGGGAATACCATTTAGAGTAGATGGAACTTCTACAGCGTCAGCGCAACTAAATCTTGGAAGCGGCCCCAAAACAGATTCACATTCATACGCATGGTCAAGGGCAGTCCTCATGCCCATAACGTTTCCGTCACAATCATACCCAAACTCTTCAAAAATACATGAACCGTCATCGGAGATGGAATCAGGATTGTAGTTGCACGCTGTGGGGTCTGTGCATCCGGAGCAGCTGACGAAATCACACGACCCGTCATCGGTGGTCGCCTGAGGATTGTAGTTGCAAGCGGCGGCATCGGTGCAACCTGGAATGCCAATTGGGTCGTGTTTGCAAGAATTCAAAGCACTAACCAAGCAAACCCCCAAGACCACGGCCAATATCACTGCTGTCTTGTTCATGATCTTAAGTCCCTTTAATTCGTTCGTTGAACTATTGTTCGCAACTCCTACTCTATGAGCAGTTTGACTGTTGATACTGTGGATGTCCAAATCACCTCCAAATGATAAATCCCTGATGGCAGGTCTCCCTTGTTAAGCTGTAAACGATTTTCCATCACTCTTTCAGATCGATGGATTCTGCCGTTGACATCGTATAAATTGTATTCGAGTGGGATTTCCTTGAACTCGAGTACTGTATGGTCTCTGAAAGGATTAGGATAAACCACTACTCGCTTTCCTTCTTGTTCTGTTATGGAAGTGAACAGACAAAATTCTGTGCAGTCATCTTCTGATAGATATTCTCCCTCTCCGACAGCCGTTTGATAACACCCTTGGCTACCACAGGACCAAGAATAGATTTCCGCACAATTCATTAATGCACTCAAATCGAGATTACTGGCAACATAGGCTGTCTGGCCTTCCTCCTCTGTTATCATTAATGTGTCTGCTTCTAACACGTAAGGAAATGAAACAGATCCTTCAATGTCAGATAACGTAATGAACTCGCCATCGTCTGCGTGTGCGAACGTTTCGAACTCGTAGCAATTATCTGATTCCACTCCGTATGCAAAAACAAGACTATCAGCATCAAACAATAGGTACGTGTCATTCTCCTCCGAGTACCATTGTCCTAAATAGCTTTGCGCATTTGCAGTAACAGCAACCGTCATTAGTAAGAGGTAGCTTCCAATTGATTTTTTCATGATTCAGATGTTATTTTCTGCAAGGATAACTGAACCACTGCTCCGGGAAGGATTACAGCCAATGAAAACAGTCCTGCTGCTTCTAGCTGGACTTTTTTTGAGTCTTTTGGTATTGTAACGGAGTCATTCCCTCATGCTCTTTGAACAAGCTAAAGAATGCTGACTTTGAAGTAAACCCGACTTCCATTGCCAATCCCCAAATTGACAATTCATAAGCCTTTGAAGTTTCCGATAAAGCTTTGAATTTTTCTATCCGATAACCGTTGATAAGCTGGTAAAAATTGCTTTGTCCACACTCATTTATCAAACGTGATAATTCCTTCTCCTTCAAATCTGCTACTTCTGATAAGTCACGTAAAGTCAGCTTTGGCTTGGTGAAGAGTTCTTGTTCCTGAATTAGCTCTTTGATTGCATTAAATCGTTGAATGTCTAATTCTGAGATCATCGGCTTTCCTCCGCCAAATTGCGGTTCGTTTTTTTCAGGCCTAAGACTGTGCTCTCCTGAGCTGGGAGCTCTATCTTTTATCACATTGGTGGTTCTGTTCTTCTCCAATGTGCTGATCACGTCTTTTTCCAAATTGACATCTCGGGT
>JABHEX010000344.1 GCA_018676385.1 Akkermansiaceae bacterium | reverse complement strand
GCAGATGCATCGGCATCAAGCACCTGAGAATTGCCGCCCTGAACGGCGAGCCCACTGCCAGTGTTGTTGATCCGTAGATTACCGACGCCGGTGGAAGAAAGCACGATACTGAAACTCTGACCCCACATGGCGGGGTCGCTTACCGTGCCAACCGAGCCGTCGAACTCATTGATGTAGGCGGCGGGATCTGGGTCGACCGAAGAGGCGTCCAGAGTGACGTTGCCGGAGCCATCGACCGTAAAGGCAAGTGTGACGTCTCCGGTATTCTGGGTGGCGCTGCTGGCACCCGTGTAGGAGTGCGCGAAGTCCACGTGCACGGCTGAGAATGAAGGTGCTGCGAGCGCTAGCCAGCAGGCGCCACTAAGCAGATGGATCGCGGTTCGGAGGGCCTTGGGCTTGGGCAATTTCATCTGATGGGTATGATTTTTTTGGCAAAAAAGCTCCCGTCTGTTGCCGGACGGGAGCTTGAAAAGGATGGCTTTGTGAAAGCCCTTTGCCGCTGGTGCAGGTTAGCGGCGGCGGCGGAGTATGAGAGTCAAGCCACCGAGTCCGAGAAGTGCTGTGGATGAGGGTTCAGGAACAACATTCACATCGAAATCAAACCCACTCAATCCAGCTCCACCTGCATTACCACTAATCGTGCGGAAGGTCATGGCTTCACCAGCTGCTAGAGAAATTCCGGTGCCGTCAATGGTGCCGTCAAGCGAGGTGTTCGGGATGAGTTGTTCAATCACGAAGCTACTCGTGTCCTCAACGCCGAATGAAGATCCACCATTGCCAAGACGGAGGTCATAGGAGAAGCTGTTCAAGTCCAAGGAGAAACCAGGGACTGCAGTCGCCGTACCACTGACGGTGAACGTGATGGACTCACCATTTTCCAACGCGCTTGCATTACCCTGCCCTTGAGTTGCCAAAACGGCACCTGTTCCAGCGTTGTTGTAGGGCGGATTATAATTGAGGATAGCATTCGCTGATCCCGAATAGGTCAGAGTGAAGGCGGTATTGAACAAAGCCAACGATGACGTTGTTCCGGCACTTGAGTTAGAGACCTGGTTCCATCTTGCGGGAGACGCACCTCCTGAGTCCGCAACCAGAGCAACGTTACCCGAGCCGTCGATCGCGTAGTTCAGTGCAAGTGTGGAGGTAGCAGCAGATGCAAAACTTTGGGTGGTAGGACTCAAGTCCACGTTAAAACTCGTTGTGATCGCGGCTGATGCCGGCATGGCCAGAAGTAGTGGGATTGTGGCACATGTTAATGCCATATTTAGACGTGTGTATTTCATATTGTTTGTATTGTTTATGTTTTCCTTTGGTTGTTCGTTGCTCTCTAAAATGAGAGACAACCTGCTGACTGATAAAACGATTTACCATTTAATCAAAAAACTGTCAAAACTATTGTCAGTTTATTTTTGCAGTATCTGAGACTATCGAGTTTGTAAAAAAAGATGCTCTACGAGGATACTTTAGGATCCATTGGCATGGAGGACAACCTCTTGGGCACGGGTGGTAATTGCTGCCCAATCTTTGTTTTTAACGAGATCTTTTTGTACGATCCATGATCCACCTATGGCAGGGACATTTGGTTCAGCCAGATATTCATTCATATTGGCGGCGTTAAGACCACCCAAAGGAAAATACTGGATACCGAGGTGGGCGTATGGTGCTGACATGCTGCGAAGATAGGCGACGCCACCAAGCGCGGCGGCCGGAAAATACTTCACAAAGCGGCAGTCGAGTTCAATGGCTGCTTCAATATCTGAGGGTGTTGCGATACCTGGGGCAAAGGGCAGCTCCACTGCCTCGGCGGCTTTAATTACGCGAGGGTTCAGACCGGGAGACACTCCAAAATGAGCGCCGGCCTCCTTGACTTGAACGGCTTGCTCTGGCGCGAGGATTGTTCCCACTCCCACGAGTATCTCTGGCACCTCCGTGCTAATTGCACGGGTAGCGTCTATGCCCGCCTCGGTGCGCAGGGTGAGTTCGATGACATCAATACCGCCTGCTAGCAGAGCATTGGCAAGCGGGACGGCATCGTCGATATGATCGACGGAGAATCCAGCGACAACTTTGCAGTCGGCTAGACGGTTGAGAATGGCTTCAGGAAACATGATGTATGAGGTCTAGTTATTACGATGAGGGCAATTGGTGATGTTGTAGGTGCTATTTAATATAAATGTGTGTATTGATGAACACAAAAAAGCTCCCATTCTCGCTTGGAGAAGAGGAGCAATTTATGGTGCGCGAGGCGGGAATCGAACCCGCACCCGATTAACTCGGACTAGATCCTTAGTCTAGCGCGTCTACCAATTCCGCCACCCGCGCACAGGTGCCAAACGTAGAAACGTAGTGCGCGGATGAGGTAAGGTGCGGGGGCAGAAAAGGCAAGCGATCTTTTCCTAAAAATAAGAGAATATTGACACTAATGTCGTTATTGGCGGTTATTTTTTGTTCTATAAGCCTCATCGCGCAGCTTTCTTAGGTAGATCATATAATCTTCACGTGCTTTACGGTCGGGATCGAGCTTGGGGTTTACGAACGGATTGTTACTTCCGTAGTAAGACCATGGTCCACGTGGAATGCGTGAAAAATCGATGAAGCGCCAATGGACAGTCCCCATATTTTTCATGCCGAGATAGTCTCTTACAGATGGTGAGAGATCGATTCCAGCACCTTTGTTCTTGGTGTTTTTTGGGCGTTTATTACCAAAAACATATTGCCAGTCGTCAGTGGTGAAAGGTCCGCAATCCTCCCACTGAGCGTAGCAGACTCGTTTACCACAGACAATTTGAACCCAACGGCCTTTACAAGATGTTTTTCCGTGACGTTTATCTAGTCTGCGGTTCCACCATGGGATTACGCGTGCGGCCTCTGGTTTATGTTTGCGATGATTGATTAGATCATTGTAGGGAAGGGCAACGTAAAATGGATTTAGCTGGGGTTTGAATGTTTTTGGACGATAGTTAATTCGCATTGACGGGTCTGGATTGTCATAGCCACCGTAATTGTGTTGCCAAGCTGTGTCCCATGAGCTGGCATGGTTGGGTGTAGGGTTGTTGGCGGTTGGTTTTTCACCGATCCAGAACACGGTTGCCGTGATATTTTTTTTCCACTGGTATTGTATTGCTTTGAACGGGTTGGCCGGAGCGGTGGGGGTGCTGATACGAGGTTTGATACGTTGTGGGGTGACATCGCGACCGGTCGATTGTGCATAGCAAATGGATCCCATGAGCCAACAGCACATGGCGATGTATAACAAGAGAATGGTGCTAGATTTGATCATTCTTATCTGGTGGGAGATCTGAATTCATCAAAATCTGCGTAGTGTTGTGGGAACGCAGAGTTGATCGCTTTTTTCAGGGAAATCGAGAGTGTAGTGAATACCGCGTGATTCATGGCGGCGAAGGGCACAATCGACAATGAGCGAAGCGGTAGCCACCAAATTTCTGAGCTCAAGGATATCAGAGGTAACTTGATGCCCCCAATAGAAACTTCGCACCTCACGTCGTAAATTACTGAGGCGATTGGCGGCACGGTCTAGGCGATTACTGGTGCGCACTATAGATACGTAGTCCCACATCAGCCGGCGAATTTCATCCCAATTATGGTAGATCACTACCATTTCATCGGGTGGCGCGGTGTCTCCGTATTCCCATTCAGGTATTTCAGGTGCTTGAGGAGAGGGTTTTAAAACTGGATGTAGCTTGAGAGATTTTTCTAGTGCCCGCCGCGCCAGAACGTGCCCCTCCAGAAGAGAGTTGGACGCCAGCCGGTTAGCTCCATGAAGGCCAGTGCAAGCAACTTCACCGATTGCGAACAGACCTCGGATTTCCGTGCGGCCGTCTATGTCAGTCATTACTCCACCACATTGATAGTGTGCAGCAGGCACCACGGGAATAGGTTCTTTTTCGCAGTCATGCCCAAAATCTAACAGTGTTCTGTGGATGTTAGGGAAGCGATCTTTCATGAAGCCTATGGGCTTATGGGTGACATCGAGGTAAACACATGCTGCACCTGTTTTTTTTAGTTCATGGTCGATAGCACGGGCAACGATGTCCCGTGGTGCCAGAGATTTACGCTCGTCATACTTCTCCATGAATTCATAGCCACTTTCATCTCTTAGGATGCCGCCTTCGCCACGGACAGCTTCTGAGACCAAGAAGGACCTAGCTTCAGCACCGGTGGCTGCGGGATTGAAAAAACAAGTTGGATGAAATTGTACGAATTCCATGTTGGAAATTGTTGCGCCTGCGCGCCATGCCATCGCAACACCATCGCCAGTTGAGCTGTCTGGGTTCGTGGTATAGAGATAGACTTTGCCACAACCGCCTGTGGCAAGAATCACGCGATCGGAGCGAAATGTGTGAACTTGACCTGAATTTTCATCCAATACGTAAGCGCCGAGAACACGGTCTTCTGATACCATGCCAAGCTTACCGGAGGTGATTAAGTCGATTGCAAAATGTTCGTCGAGTAGTTTGATGTTTTTATTTTTGCGCGCGGTTTTGATCAAGGATTCCGCAATTTCGCGCCCTGTGGTGTCTTTGGCATGTAAAATGCGCCGATGGCTATGCCCGCCTTCTTTACCGAGTGAGAATGCATCACCCTCTGCGTCGAAATTCACACCGCACTCGATGAGTTCCTCGATAGTCTGTGCGCCTTCGGACAAGATGGTGCGCACGGCATCTACGTCGCAAAGACCTGCACCTGCATCCAAAGTATCCGCCACATGGTTTTCAACGTTGTCGCCACTCTCGCGCAGATCTCTGGGCAAAACGCTGGCAATGCCGCCCTGCGCCCAGGCGGTGTTGGAGTCCATTGGCTTCCCTTTTGTCAGTACAGTAACGCTTCCATGTTCCGCAGCGCGGATTGCAAACGACAGCCCAGCGATGCCGCTGCCAATAACGAGAAAATCTGAGTGCATGGGCGCGCACTTTAGCAATCATAGGAGTCATGTCCAGCATGCAACGTAGTCCCGTAAGTAAGTGAAGGAATAAGCTTTTTGCTGGGCGCTGCTGAGATCGTGAGGCTCCATCTCAGGCAACTTGTCTAGCGAGTGAGTGGCTACCAGTGATCGTGTGATTGATGAGCGAGGGGAGAGCCTATTTTTTGGGTATATTAAAAAGGAATATCGTCACTCACAAGATCATCTGGTGATGGTTCAGCCTGGCCAGAGTTGGTGGCCTGAGTGGGAGCTTGTGTTTTTGAGTTTGCTGGTCCGTTGTTTGCATTACCTGCCCCGAGAATTTTCCAGCAGTTGAGATTTACGTAGTATTTGTCTTTGTATTCATTGCCGCGAATATCGAAATTGACTGTTAAATCTTGGCCCTGCTCGAAGTTGTCGAGCCATGAGCATTTGTCCTTGATGAGCTCGAATTTGATGTCCTGTGGGTAGTTTTCATCTCCAGTGGTAATTACGAATTCACGTTTTGTGAATCCGCTGGGGAAGGTTTGTGTGTCGAATTTTACTTTGAGTTTTCCTGTGGCTTCATACATGGCGTTAAGTTAAGAGTGGTTTTATTAGATGGCGAACGAAAAAGTCGGTAATCATACAATCTTGATGTCGCTGTGTGTCAGGAGTGATTTTCCCCTGAGCCAAGTGTACGATTTTTTGGCTTAATTTAACTATTAGTGGCTGTTGAGCTCTGCCATTTCCTTGGTGGATAGGTCATCTCCAGTATATCCATTCTCTTCCGCATATTTTCTAACATCCGCGGTGATTTTCATTGAGCAAAATGTTGGGCCACACATCGAGCAGAAGTGTGCGGTCTTAGCTCCCTCGGCGGGGAGGGTTTCGTCGTGAAAATCGATGGCTCTGGCAGGGTCGAGCCCGAGAGCAAACTGGTCGCGCCAGCGGAACTCGAAACGGGCCTTGGAGATAGCGTTGTCGCGTTCTTGAGCGGCGGGGTGTCCTTTGGCAAGGTCTGCAGCGTGGGCTGCGATCTTGTAGGTGATCACGCCTTCGCGAACGTCGTCTCTGTTTGGGAGTCCAAGGTGTTCTTTTGGGGTGACATAGCAGAGCATTGCACAGCCATACCAGCCGATGTTGGCAGCTCCGATGGCGGAAGTGATGTGATCATACCCTGGTGCGATGTCGGTTGTGAGTGGTCCGAGGGTGTAGAAGGGTGCCTCGTGGCACCAGTCGATTTGTTTTTGCATGTTTTCCTCGATGAGCTGTAAGGGTACGTGGCCGGGGCCTTCATTCATGACCTGGCAGCCTTTCACCCATGCGCGGGTGGTTAGTTCTCCCTGCACTTCGAGTTCTGCAAGCTGAGCGTAGTCATTGGCATCGGCGATCGAGCCGGGGCGCAATCCATCACCAATGGAGAATGAGACATCGTATGCGGCACAGATGTCGCAGATATCATCCCAGTGGGTGTAGAGAAAGTTTTCGGCATTGTGTGCCAGTGCCCACTTCGCCATGATAGAGCCACCACGGGAAACGATGCCGGTCATCCTGCGGGCGGTGTGTGGTACAAAACTTTTCAACACAGCGGCGTGGATGGTGAAGTAATCAACACCTTGCTCGGCTTGTTCGATGAGCGTGTCACGGAAGAGTTCCCATGTTAGATCTTCGATCTTACCGTTGACCTTTTCCAGAGCTTGGTAGATTGGGACGGTGCCGATGGGAACTGGGGAGTTGCGGATAATCCACTCGCGGGTGGCATGGATGTTTTTTCCGGTGGACAAGTCCATCACTGTGTCGGCGCCCCATTTGGTGGACCACTGCATTTTTTCTACCTCTTCATCAATGGTGGAAGCAACGGCAGAGTTGCCGATGTTGGCGTTGATTTTAACTAGGAAATTACGGCCAATAATCATAGGCTCGATTTCTGGATGATTGATGTTGGCAGGGATAATAGCTCTGCCGCGTGCCACCTCGCTTCTCACGAACTCGGCGGTGATCAGCTTGGGTATGTCAGCTCCATATGTTTGACCTGGGTGTTGGTGATTCATCACGTTGCGTGAAACCTGCTTGAAGGGGTCGATGTCTGACGGACGTGGCATTTCGTAGCCTTCAGGGGTAGAGTTTTTCTGTCGGCAGAGCTCCTTGATTTGCTCGCTGGCGTCTTCTGGTAGCTCATCGAGGGTAGGGTAGCGGTCGTGGATTGTTTTGAATTCTTCAATGCGACCGTTGTTCTCGCGGATAGCGATATACTCCATCTCTGGGGTGATAGTGCCTTGATCGGCATACCATTTCTGAGTGACGGGGTGACCTGTGGACTTGAGAGGCTTGCGTTTTAGTCCGGGGTATTCCTTGAGCTTGTTTTTGGCCGCCTTGTTCTCGTTGTATTTCTCCGCGTGTTTTTCAGAGAGGTAGCCATTATCGGCGGCTGTGATTTCTCGTCCCTCGTATTCCTCAACGTCGTTGCGGTTTAGGATCCATTCTCGGCGCAGGGCTGGAAGACCCTCGCGCACGTCACCATTGAAGTCTGGATCGCCCCATGGGCCGGAGCAGTCATAGACACGGATCGGTGGGTTCTCCTCGGTTCTTCCATTTGGATGCTCGGTGTCAGAGAGGCGAATCTCACGCATCGGAACCTTGATAGACGGATGAATTTTTCCCTCCACATACACGCGAGTCGAGTTTGGAAAAATGGTGGGATCTTTTTCGAGGGCGGCAAGCTCTTCGGAGTTATCAATGTCCTCAATAAAGTTGCCGGTGTAGTCGGAACGCTGGTGCGAATTTTCGGGAGTGATGTCTTCGATCATGGTCGTGAAGTTTGTTGGTTTTGGAGTGCAGTTTTCAGAAAAAAACCCCACCTTTTGCGGGTGGGATTACGGATTTCAGCGGATTGAAATGCGACTCCCTTCGCCGGTGTTAACCGTGGCAGGTTCCGAGGATGTGTGCCGCGCGACGGCTGTTCTCAGTCCCTCGGTCGTGGGACTCTCCTGTCATTTATTTAAGGGTGGACGCTATCGAGTGGGAATCAAGGACGAATTTCCTGATGGGTCGGCTATTTAAGCTGTTTCTTCAAAAACTCGAGGATTGCTATCGTTGGGCCGTCGCCTGGGTTACCAATTTTTTGACTGAGTGACATGTGGGTGCGGTTTCTAGCAACAAAAACCTCCGCGTGATTGCCGGAACTTTTGATAGCGGTCGCGAGCGCCTTAGACTGTTGCAGTGTAATTTTACGGTTGGAAATTGGGATAATAAGATAGTCAGGAGCGGGTCGTTTTTTTGCAAACTGATGGGTAGGGGATGCAGCCTTGAGTAGCTTGGGGTCGTTGCCAAACACTTCTTGATAAAACTTAAGTTCTAGACCCTTCGAGGTTTTCATCACAGAGGTTAGGTCATAGCCAGCGCCATCCAGCAGCACGGCAGCTTTGATGTGATGGTAGGGAACTTCAATATTATTGAAATACGATGGATCAGCAGCTGTCAGAGCAGCGAGATGAGCACCCGCTGAGTGACCCATCAGGATAATACGTTTTGGATCGCCGCCGTAGGGTATGATGTTTTGTTGAATCCATTTCGCCGCGGCAGCAACGTCTCCAGCCTGATCCTTCCAGTTAGCCTTTGGGTGAAATCGGTAATTCATAGCCACCAGCACGTAGCCTTCTTTAGTAAAAACCCGCGCCTTGGAGCCGATGCCGTAAGTTTTGTTGCCAAATTTCCAAGCGCCACCGTGAATCCAAAGAATGACGGGTTTGGTAGTCTTGGTGGACTGTTTATCGTAATGCACATCGAGTATCTGGCGCAATACAGATGTCCCGGCATTGTTTTGGTAGCGTATATGTTTTTTTGCCGATATCTCGGCACTGCACGTCAGGCTACCCATGAGGAATAGAAGGATGAAGAGATTTTTCATAGAATGTGAAACACCCTATGCGTTGCGAGGTTGTGCATTGAATGTTAAAAATTGGTGATGGCTAATTCTCTTGATTTGTGCAAGGTATATTTAACATGACGTTATCGCCACCAGCTGTGATAAGAGATCTAAGTGTGTCTCGGGCAATGAGGATAGCACAGTTTTCTGCCATGATGTTTGGGTTGGCGGGCTGGGGAATGTCACAATCACCCAATCATACAAAGAACGGAAAACCATCTGACCAGCAAATTGCTGTAGCCGCGACGGCGAGTAATTCTTTATTTCCTGACAGGGTAGTGATTGAGCCGATGAATAGTCAAGGCTTGCCTGGATCACCTACTGTGAGGCCTAATGCGCGCACGTTGGCGTTATCTATCCCTGCTCCGCGTGGGCAGATCACTGATCGTCATGGAGCACCGTTTGCCCAGAGCAAGGTGGTTTGGTATCCTGCGCTAAAGTTCGGTCAGTTTGAAAAAGCAGACAGAGCTTTTATTATTGGGTGGGCTAGGAAGCGAATCGTGCAGGCGAACATGATTTTTAAGATTGAGTGGAAGGTTAGTGATGAGGAACTATGGCAACACTACCGCCATCGCCGTTGGCTGGCAATGCCAGTTACGCATGTCGTTGATAAAGTGCGTAAAAGTGAGATCGAATCAAAATTGATGAGTGGTCTTATCCTGCATCCTGTTTATTTGAGGCACTATCCTCAGGGGAAAAGCGCTGCACATATCATCGGTTACGTTGGAAGTGTGGGTAACTTAGAGAAAGGCCCAATCAATTACGGTGATCCAATATTTGAACGTAATGAAGGGCGATCTGGACTGGAGAAAATTTTTAACAAAAATCTCACTGGGGAAGATGGACTGCTGCGCGAAGACTACGAATCAGATGGCACATTGGTACTAAAAAAATACGGTAAGCGCCCACGACCAGGAGGCACTGTCGTGACCACATTGGATCTCGACTGGCAAGTTCATGCTGAGAAAGTGCTGGAGAAATATAGTGACCGAGGTGCCTTCGTGGTTATTGACATCCATACTGGAGAAATCATGACGATGGCATCACGCCCAAGCTATGATTTGAATGATTTCATCCCATACATCAGTACCGACAAGTTTGCTAAACTTCGTGAAGATCCGGGCACGCCGCTTTTTGCACGCGCTTTTCAAGGTGGTTATCCGCCTGCATCTACTTTTAAGCCGGTGGTTGCTGCTACTGCTCTGAGTAATGGCGAGGTCGACGAATGGGATTTGATCGACTGCCCAGAAAAAATTCAAATTGGTAATCATTGGTTTCACAACTGGTCAAAATCTGCAGAAGGCTACATTGATGTGAAGCGTGCCATTGCGCGGTCGTGTAACCCGTGGTTTTATCAAGTTGGAATTAAAACAGGTCCATCTGCATTTCTATCTACGGCACGCCGTCTTGGATTTGGAACAAAAACTGGTTTGCCGCTTATAGGTGAAACTGCAGGTTTGATTCCGACCAATGAGTGGATGAAAAAAAACCATAATAGAAATTTTATTGATGGTGACACAGCCAATCTCTCGATCGGTCAGGGTGTAATGCTTGCCTCGCCTCTTCAAGTTGCTCAAGGTATGGCGGGTATTGCCAATGGTTCGGCCTTACCAAAACTGCGTCTGGTTCGCCAGACGCAGGATGTCAGTGGACGTGTATTGGTTTCTAATAATCCACAGAGAAGAAACTTTATTAACTTAGATTCAGAGGCGGTGAATGTGGTTCATGAGGGTATGATGCAGGTAGTGCATTCGTCTTATGGAACCGGAATGCGAGCTAAGCTGAGTTACACAGTGCTTTGTGGAAAAACGGGAACTGCCCAGTGGGGTCCCAAGGATAAGGAGCAACGTCTTGCTTGGTTTGCTGGTTTTTTTCCGTTGGATAATCCTCGTTATGCTTTTGCGGCTCTTTACGAGGGTAAACCAGGGGAAAGACTCAGTGGTGGTCGTAAGGCAGCACCGATGGTCAGTGCTTTTTTTGAGCATTTCAAAAAGGATATCAAAAAAGTGATCACTCCTCCGCCGAGAGCTATGGTGATCGAAGAGGATGAAGATTTGGGTGATGAAGGTCGTATTCTTGACATGGGAAATGTGCCACGTGCCATCCCTATTGATGAGGAAGGCGAGGATCTGCTGCCTGGAGAAGACAATACCAGAAAATTGCGTGCTATTCCGGTAGAAGATGATGAGTTTGGGCCTGTGTTACCTCTACCACCTGAACTTTTGCGTCCCCTAGATCCAGTTACTCCGGTGCCGCCACGTGCTCTACCGGTAGAGGATGATGAAGAGTAGTATGATGCCGAATCAGGTAATTGGAGCGTATGATCGAGCAGGCTATCAAGATAAGCTAACGACCTAGCATATTCAGCGTATCACATGACAACAGAAGAAGAGATTATTGGGAAACCAACATTGAAAAAGCACCCACGTGTTCGCAGGTTCATGAGTTTGTTGCTTACAGGGCTTGCCGCCGTGGCGCCAATTTTGGGTACAATCTGGCTACTTATCCTAATTTACAAAATCTTGCTTAAGGTAGGTGAAGTAATCATTGATAAATTGATGGTTATTCTTAATGGTTTTCGTTGGCGTAACCATGATGTTGTTGCGGGGTTTGACGCGTGGACGTTTGATTTTGTGGGATCTAATTTTGTCCGTTTTCTCATCCCTGTATTACTTCTGTTATTGGCTGGCTTTATTGTAGCAAACCGACCGGGGCGCAGAATGTTACATTGGTTGAATGGTGTTATGCAGCGCATTCCTTACCTTGGATTTATCTACTCTGCGCTGAAGCAATTTGTTGATGCTGTAAAAAATCTTGGTGGTGACCGAAAATTCAAGAGTGTTGCATATGTGGCATACCCGAGCCCTGGTTGTCGAATGATTGGTTTTGTTACTGGTAACTATCATGATAAACAAACTGGAAAAGATGTGACTACGGTCTTTATCCCTACGAGTCCAAACCCCATGACTGGTTTTATCATCGTGGTTGATGATGATAAGGTGGAAAATAGCGAAATGACTCTTGAGGAAGCGAGCAAGATGATTCTCTCTGCTGGGCTAGTGGCACCAGCATCATTTCAGGAGACAAGAGAGTGAAGGTATTCCTTTGCTAGGTTTTCGACTGCCTCAATAGAGGAGACTGAGCATAATTTTTGGCGTAGTGGTTTAGCTCCCGGAAATCCTTTACAGTAGGTCATCAAGCGTGAGCGCATTGCCATAATTGACTGACGTTCGTTTCCGTAGCGATCCGAATCCACAGCCATTTGGCAGTGACGCACAATCATTTTCCAACGTTCAGAAATGGCAACTGGTTTAGGCTGCTCGCCTGTCTCGAGGTAATGTTTTGCCTCGCGAAACACCCAAGGGTTTTGCATCGCGGCACGGCCGATCATAACTCCTGAGATTGCTGTTGTTTCACGTCGCCGTCTCACATCTTCACCGTTGGTAATATCACCATTACCTATGACTGGAATATCCACTGCGCGTGAGCAGGTATCAATCACCTCCCAGTTGGCATGACCACGGTAGCCTTGCGAGCGAGTCCGACCGTGAATTGAAATCGCCTGCATACCTTCCTCCCTAAGAATGTGGCAAACCTCAATTGCATTAACTGATTTTTCATCCCACCCTATTCTAATTTTTGCAGTCACGGGAACGCGATCACCAACCGCTTTGACAATACCTGAAGCCACGCTGGCTAGGGTGTTGCAGTCTCTGAGTAAAGATGAGCCGCCATTCTTGGAAACTACCTTGTTGACGGGGCAACCGAAGTTGATGTCAATAAAATCAGGCTGTTTCCAATCGATGATTTTATTTGCTGCCTCGCCCATGCGGTTGCCATCTGCACCGAACAATTGCACGCCGCAGGGGCGCTGTTCATCGGTGAACTCTGTGTATTTTCGAGTCCGATCATCTTGTCTAATGATGCCTTCGGCGGAGACAAACTCAGTGACCATGACATCTGCGCCCAACTCCTTGCATATAGTCCGGAACACCACATCAGTGACACCTGCCATTGGTGCCAGGTAGAGTGGAAAAGCGTCGTTTTTGAACCAATCGAGCATGCAGCTTAACCTTATTTAATTGTAGATTCTATGTGAGCCTCAGACTCCTCAGTATGTTCTGATTCCTGCCCCTTTTTACTCATTTCTGGATCTTCAGGTTCTGGAATGCGCCCGCCGTTTTCCAAGAGTAAAGCGACATCCTTCTGTACCTTTTCAACCTCATCCAATGGAATATTAGGGTCTTTGACGATAAAGACGTCACCTGTTTTACGTTGTTCGTAAATACGTATGATACCTGTAGCGGTTGGCTGGTTGTCTGCTTCAACGAGTTGTTTTTTGCGCTCTAGCATTACGGCTAGGATATAGCGGACGTTTTCTGTATGTTCTTCGTCCTCTTCAATTAATCGCCTTAAGAGATCTTCTGGAGTTTCTTCGGTTACCTGTACTTCCTCTTCTTTTATAGGAGCGAGGTATTTAGTTTTCCAGAATGAGAATGGTTGTTCAGCGCTTTGCTCTCGCTTGTTCCATGCTTCAATAGAAAAATCTTTGCGGGCGTATCCACTGGATTCGGGATCTGGAAATAGTGCAGTGTAGAATGCCTCTCCATCTTCGAATTTGCGTTCCGTGGTGTTGCACACGTGTGCGCGGGATCGGATTGACCATGGTTCGTTTAATGCCATGCTCAGAGTGTTTCGCTGCCTGTTGCAAGTTTCAAGTGGAATCATCCCGAGTTGTTATTTTTGTAAGACGTAACGATACGATCATGTAACCCATGATTATGCCTGATATAGAATCTGTTTCTGACAAATACGCACTGCAGAAAAAATCATGTGCCAGTGCAATCATGGCGGTTTCTGTGGGGATCATACTGTTACTGGTAGCAGGAACGGCCTGTTTTTACCTTATAGTGAGTCGTGCTACAGTGGCACCTGTGGATAAGCTGGCCGAAGCGCTCTCCACAATAATGGGAACGGAGGTCACTGTGAGAGGTTCCACCGCTGTTTTAGAGAAGTCAGAAATTGATGAACTTGCAGTGGTTCAGCGAAAGACTCAAGCGATCGTTAAGTATGAGACATCATGGTTGGGTAGCGAAAAAATACTCATTGTGAGAGGAGATTTTCTTTTGAAGGCGGGTTTTGATTTCGCCGAGGGGGGGAGCTGGGAAATACTAAATGGCAAAATCAATGGCAAACTACCACAGGGTAAAGTGTTAAGTGTAGAGCCGATTGGAGATTTTGAAATTTATCATTCAGGTAATGGTGCTATCAATCGCCTTAACCCGCAGGATCACGCGAATGCATACAACCATCTGAAGAAACAAGCGCGCCGTGATGCTGAGCGAAGCGATATAGGCAGAGAGGCTGAGCGAGTTCTCATGAGGCGTATCAATGATCGGATGAACGGCTCGGAGGCTGATCTGCAGTGGAGTAAAAAAACTTTACCATGAAGACTAGTGCTCCAATGGGCTTTCACCGGACGCATCGCCCAGGTGAACAAGATCCTTGGGTAGGAATTTTTTGAAGCGTGTCTTATCAATCGCTTTCATGTAAGCTTCTTGAGGGGTTACCATACCAGATTGTAGTTTATCCCATATGGCTTCGTCCATAAATTGCATGCCTTCTGACTTTCCTCCGATGATGACATCGTAGAGCTTCTGGGTGGCGCCTTCACGTATGATGGCGGAGACTGCGGTGTTGGCAAACATGATCTCGTTAACTGCAGCTCTACCAGGTTTATCGCAGCGTTTCATCAATAGTTGGGCAACTACTCCACGAAGCGATGCCGCAAGCATAGTGCGCACTTGGCTTTGTTGATCAGCCGGGAATACATCCACAATTCGATCTACTGTTTTACGTGCGTTGTTTGTATGCAGAGTACCAAAAACTAACAAACCGGTTTCTGCTGCTGTCAGTGCGAGGGAAATAGTCTCTAGGTCACGCATTTCACCGACAAGCACAATATCTGCATCTTCACGAAGGGTGGCGCGGAGACCGTCTGCAAAAGATGGAGTCTGTATCGGAACCTCTCGCTGAGTGATGATAGATTTCTTATTGGTATGCACAAATTCAATTGGCTCCTCAATTGTAATAATATGGCGGTTGAAATTAGAATTGATGTAGTCGATCAACGCTGCAAGTGTCGTTGATTTGCCCGAGCCTGTGGGGCCGGTAACGAGCACTAAGCCGGAGCGCATATGTCCGAATTGTTTGATGACTTGAGGAATGTTTAAATCCTCTAACGAAGCGATTTCTGTAGGGATCAGACGAAAGACTGCAGCGAGACCATTTTTTTGCTGGAGGTAGTTACAACGAAAACGTGATTGTTTATCCATGGAATAAGCAAAATCAAGATCACCCGTTTTTTTGTATAACTCGTATGCCTTGGGGTCACAAATCTCACTGAGCAAGCTATCAATCAGATCATGGGTGAGTAGTTTTTGATCGGGGATTTCGGAAATCGCACCGTGTATGCGGATTTTTGGGTGCTCTCCCTCACTGAGGTGAAGGTCAGAACCACCAGCTTCAACAAGATAGGTAAACAGAGAGTCGATGTCAGCCATGATAAAAGGGTAGAATAGAGTTATCAGAAATATATTAGAGGGAGAAATACTCACGCATCTGTGCCTTGTCCTCGGCACGGAACATCACGTCCTCTTGGGAAATTTTGCCCTTCACGTAGAGTTCTCGTAGTGAGTCATCCATCGTGATCATACCAACATTTTTACCAGTTTGCATGATTCCTGGGAGCATGTAAGTTTTGCCTTCGCGGATACAGTTGGCTACTGCTGGTGTATTAACTAGCAGCTCAAGAGCGAGTTCCCGTCCGGAGCCGTCCATACGTGGCACGAGTTGTTGTGATATAATTCCACGTAGTGATTCTGAGACCATGATACGGATCTGATCGCGCTGATCGACTGGGAAAACATCTAGGATTCGGTCGAGTGTACGAGGTGCATTTCCGGTGTGTAATGTAGCAAGCACTAAGTGACCGGTCTCGGCTGCCGTTAGCGCAAGAGAAATAGTTTCTAGATCACGCATCTCACCGACTAAAATAATATCTGGATCTTCACGTAAAGCGCCGCGAAGTGCCTTCGGGAATGATTCTGTGTGCGTGTGAACCTCGCGTTGATTGACGTGGCAGTTTTTCGAGTTCAGAACATATTCGATAGGATCCTCTAATGTGAGGATATGGTCTTCTCTATCTTCGTTAATGAAGTCTGCAATGGCAGCAAGCGTGGTAGATTTCCCAGATCCTACTGATCCTGTTACGAGAAGTAGACCGTTCTGGTAGCGGGTGAGCGGTAGTAGTGATTCCACGGGCAGGCCGAGTTCGGTCATTGTACGAACTTTGGTATCGATAATCCGAAAGCAGATATCGTATCCGAGACGTTGTTTAACCACGGAGGCACGAAACCGCCCGCTATCGTTCTGATAAGCAAAATCCACATCACCTTTTTCCTGCAGACGGTTCCACTCGTTTTCACCAAGAAACCCCCTAGCTAGTTTTTCTGTGTGTTGGGCTTCGAGTAAAGGAGCGTTATCCCAGATGGGCTGTAGCTGTCCGAAGCGTCTCCATGCTGGGGGGTAGGCGGTGGGCAAATGGATATCAGAGCAATTATACTCGATGCCTATTTGGAGATATTGATCGACGTGGTCATGGACCGTAGTAACAGACATAAAAAGGTGATGAAGTGGCTAAGTTCACATCAACTTGACAGATTGTGGTGGCTTGAAAAGAGATAAGTTAGCTAAATGATCAATAATACCCAGATTTCGCTGACCATTAAATTTTGAGCGGCTAATTATCGATTAGCTCACCTACTATAATCCTATCATTGCGACGATTTCGTCGTGAGTGAACTGGCTAGGATCATCCGCGGCGATAGTCAGAGACTCATTGATGACAAGATCAGTGAGGGCAGTATCATCCTCGGTAGCGGTAGACTCGACCACCGTATTAGATTGGCTGGTGACAGGCTGCGACGTCTGGTGTTGTGTTATGATAGCCAAAGCGATGCAGGCGGTGGCAACGATCGGGATGATGACTTTTTTAGTAGATAAGACATTGGAGATCAACTGTCTCCATGATGGCTGAGTTTTCGCAAGCTTGCGTGTTTCGCGCACGACATTGCGAGTAAAGAATACATTTGGCTTTTGTTCAGATGCTTCACCGAGCAGATCCCACAGCAAATCATCTTTTCCCATGGGGTCGGTGGGGGAATCAGAATCACTTATCGTGAGTGCTTTAGAGCTGTCTGAGGACAGCCTAATTGGCGGATTGGACTTCATGGTAGCTATTGAACATTACTTTTACGGGGAAGTTGCACTAAAAAACTAAAAAATCATACTCCGCGTTTGGCCCCCCAGAGATGAATGTGCAGGCGGTCGCTGAACCTGTAGTTTTTTTCACGGCATGCATCTGCAAGCCAAAGACGTCGTTTTTGAAGTGTTTCGGCATCGCGGCCTTCGGGCATCAGTAAAATTTTGTCATGTGCTAGATTGTGATCGGTCAGTAATTCTTCTGCTTCCAGCAGGTCGTGTTCATCTGCAATCACAAATTTAAACCAAGATTTTTCGGAGCCTGCAAAATAAGCGAGTGCCTTGCTGCGGCAGCGAATTTCGCTATTATTTCCTGAATTAGCGAGCTTGGGTGAAATATTATACTGGTTCACCAAGGAGTCAAATGTCTTGCTAGGAACAATCGTTCCATTTGTTTCGACCTCAAACCGGTATTGATTGTCCCGTGCTTTTAGTTGCATCATGAGCGAGCACCAGGCCTCGTCTTGTAGTAGTGGTTCTCCGCCCGTTAAGATGACGTTATAGCAGGGCAGGGATGATACGAGCCGTGCTACCTCTGCCACATCTAGCTCAACCAAATGAGTATCTTTTTTAAATTTTTGATACCCAGGGGTTGTGTCGTTATCGTGTTCCCATGGTGTGCCCTGCCAGTTCCATGTGTAGTCGGTATCACACCATCGACAATGAAGATTGCAAAGGGAGGCTCGAATAAAAACCGATGGTACACCAGTGCTCACACCCTCACCTTGGAGGCTATGAAAAATTTCTGGTCCGCTGTTGAGTCGGGCAAGTTTTAGCACCGTATCTGGCATGCTATGTTTTTTTAGAGGAGTTTAAAAACCTTCTCGAGTAGTCTTTTGGTGGCGATGATACCATCGTCTTCGGAGAGTTTGCTTCCTGCGTATTCCACACCAACATACCCCTTGTATTCTGAGGCCGCGACAATCCCCATCATTTTGACAAAATCAGTATCCACTTCGTTGCCCTTGGCGTCGAATTTGCCGCTCTTAGCACTCACGCCCTTGGCAAAGGGGATGAGATCTTTCATCCCCTGATAACGGTCATACTTGTGGAAGTTGCCAAAATCAGGCAATGACCCGCAGTTTTCCATGCCGACGGTTTTGAGTACACCAGCAAGCCATGCTCCATCGGACGACAGCCCACCGTGGTTTTCTACAATCACATTGATATTGTGGCTCTTGGCAAAGATCGATAGTTGTGTCAGCCCATCCACCACTTGCTTGGCAAGTTCCTCACGGCTGCCTGGGCCACCTGCGTTTACTCTGATTGAGTGGCATCCAAGAAACTTTGCAGCATCAACCCACCTCTTATGATTATTTACTGTTTTGGTGCGTTCCTCATTAGTTTTGGCTCCAAGTTGTCCTTCACCATCACACATGATGAGAATATTCTTTATGCCCTCGCCATCAGTCCGTGACTTGAGGTCCTTGAGGTAGGACATGTTCTTGGCCTGTTTTTTCATGAATGAGTTTACGTATTCAACAGCAAGGATGCCGAATTTGTCCTTAGCGTATTTGGGAAACTCAAGGTTGGTAAGCTTGCCAGCCCTTAAGGTGCGGTGCACTGACCACTGGGCGAGTGAGATATCGAAGCGAGGTTTTTTAGGGTCTCCAGTTTGTTCAGCACACGCGGGCAGATGGCTGCTGGTTAGTGCGAGTCCTGAAATTTTGAGGAATTGTCGGCGTGTCAGAGACATGACCGCAATTTAAGGTTTTCATCATTTCTTGCAAGCACATTGGTGTGGATGTGCTATGTCTCTTACATGAGTATAATTACCCGCAGAGGTGACGATGGTAACACGGACGTCATGTATGGTGGCAGAATGCCTAAGACATCTTCGGAAGTGGCCGCTTGTGGTTGTGTTGATGAGCTGAATGCCGCGTTAGGTATGGTTCGCGTCTCTGGTGTGCCAGAAGATATAACGGAAAAAATTGATACCATTCAGAGGCATTTGGTCTCATTGATGGGATTGTTGTCCGTGCCAAGTGACCGGCGTGAGAAATATCTTTCTGATGGATATCCCACTATCAGTGAAGAGGACCTTAATTGGCTGGAGAGCATTGCTGTGGAAATGCCGGTCAAATTTGATGGATGGGCGCGCCCTGGTGCCGCCGGCAATTTGGGTGCCGCGTGGATGGATATGGCCCGCACTATCTGCCGCCGAGCTGAACTCAGTGCATGGGAATTGGGGGCGGGGGTGAGCCACAGTGCGTGTAAATTTCTCAACCGCCTGTCTGATATTCTATGGTTGTGGGCTAGGGAGCTTGAGAACAGTGGCGCCTAGCTTGTTACGGCCGTGACTACAGCCATGACGGCTCCGGCAGTCACAGCTACTGATGCAGCCAGCCAGCGCCAGCCATGCTTAGTGCCTTTATGTGCCCACATACCTAGTAAAAATCCAAAGAGCATGCCTGATATGTGTGCAGTATTACCGATTGGCATGATATTGCTCATACTCAACAGGAAACAGAGACCTTGCCAGATCAGGAAAAATCGCAGTGTGCGGCCATTAAAGCCTTCAAGAAACCCTGTGTAGCGAGGCCAAGCTCCCCACATGAATCCTGCCATAGCATAAACTACTCCAGAAAACCCTATGCCGTAGCCACCGATTTCGAGTTGATAGGTTGTGCTAACAAATGCTGTGACTACAAAAAATACTGCGGTTTTTAGACTGCCTAAACCTCTTTCCATGAGGCTGCCTAACTTTACAAGCCAATACATGTTGAATGCAAGGTGCAGAAATTCGACATGAATGAATGCGGATGCGATCATTCCCCACCACTGGCCGAGCGAGAGCTCACGTTCTGCAGTAGCGCCAAGCTTTACCATCAGTATCTCGACCTCACCTCTCTCGCTTATGCAGCGATAGATTAGAAGAAAAACAGTGATACACCACAGCAGAGATGCATATGTTACAACAGGAATCAGATCAACAAAACGCTCGTAGAGGCGTGATCTACAACCAGGGCCGGCATCAGTGGGGTTCTCAGGTGGAAATTGGAAACGTAACATCGAGCGAATCTTGATGGATCGTATTGCTAGCGGCAAGCGCTTACTGGTGCAGTTTGAGTAGCCGCGTTGATTCCTTGATCAGAAAATCAATCTCCATGAATGGGTCGGCTGAAATATCTGACCAGAGGATACGCCCTGTTTTATCGATGACAAATGTTCCGTGAAGAGGTTTATTCTCAAAGTCATCGTGAGAAGTGTATTTTTTGAAGATATCTTTCCTTGAGTCAGATATGATAGGGAAGGGGATTTCACCTTTTTTGTAGTTCGTTTGTGATTTTTTAAGATTGGGGACGTCATCTGTAGAAATCGCTAGGATCGGTAGCCCAGCTTTTTTGAAGTCCGAGTAGCGGTCGGCCATTGCTGTTAATTGCTCGGTGCAATGGAGGCATCCAGCACCCAGATAAAAAACGAGGATCATTGGTTTGCCGTGATATTTGGTGAGTGAAATATATTTATTATGTTGATCAGGAAGGTTGAATGTTGGTGCGGTTGGTGGCGTCCAGTGTAACGGGCCTAGGCTCGCTAGTGTTGGTCGGTCCGCGATATCGGTTGCTGGCGTATGAGGCTGACGCCAGTCATCAGGGTAGCCAAGTTCTCGGGCAATTGGGGCAAGGCGTTTGAAAACCGGCGAAGTTAGTTCGATGTCGGATGAAAAAGTTCGCAGTTCCTCGAAGCCTGTTCTCCATGCGGGATCATCATTTTCCGCTTTATGCAGAACATAAATTGCTTTGGCGAGGGGGAGGGCCTCTTTATTCTTTTTTTCGATTTGTTTGCGAGCGGTTTTGGCGGCTTTCTCATGATCTCCGTAGGCAAGCTGATAGATCATTGGGGATTGCTTGGAGGGTCGTTGACTGAGCGCGCCCTTTGCGGTTTTAAAATCACCATCCATGGCGGCAAGGTAACCTCGTAATTCGATAAGTGTGTTTGCAAAGGCTTTGATGTTTTTTTGATGCTGATCGTGAGCTTTTTTTTCGGCGACTTTGAGCGACTCTTTATTTTTGTTTTCCTTTGTGGCCTTCTCGCGAGCTTTCTTCATTGCTTGCGCCTGCTCATCTTTCATGTCGACATGATGGGAATCGATTATGTTGATGGTTTTGATGAGTTGATCGCGTTTGTTGAGATTGTGCTGAGCTACTGCGATTAGGCGCAAACGTGATAAGTCTTGTTCGGGTTTTGGCAGTTGCATGAGGCAAGCTGAGTCAGCGGTCTGAAGTGCCTCATGCCAGAGTTCTGCCTTTTCAAGTGAGTTGATTAGAGCTCTGCGTCCATAGCGAGCCGAGGATTTTTTCTTGTCTTGGTTATTCAGATCTGGGTGGCGTGGGTTTGAGAGCAGTGACTTGGCCATATCGATACTGGCGCTGACTTTACCAAGATTTAAGAAATTACGCGATAGCCACTCGTTGTTATGCGCATAGTTGTGAATTTGATCAGGCAAGAGGAACCATCTATGCATGTGGGCGTGGTCGATACGTGCAGATGCTTGTTGGTGCCATACGGCATCGTGGTAGCGTTTGGCTTTTGAATAAATGTGTCCGGGCATGTGCCACATGTGAGCTATTTCCGGGGCTGTTTTTCCGAGCTTGGCAGCTGAGTCCAAAGCTTCTTCATGGCGTCGGTCATCCCACAAGTGAATTGCGTAGTGGTGTGCGGGATGATTGGGTTTTTTGACAAATATTTGTTTGAGGATGGCATCCAGCCCGATGTGGCTGTTGATCGGAATTCCCTTTCGAGTAAACTGCCAGCGTCGACATACAAGCAGGGCTTTTGCTTCCAAATCGTGGGGGTAATTTA
Organism: Akkermansiaceae bacterium; assembly: GCA_018676385.1. Classification (GTDB taxonomy): domain Bacteria; phylum Verrucomicrobiota; class Verrucomicrobiia; order Verrucomicrobiales; family Akkermansiaceae; genus Oceaniferula. Next base: position 2,210 of record JABHEX010000344.1, on the reverse strand, counting down.
TAATGATGTCTTCATACGCACGGATGAAGTTTTTTCTTCGTTTGCTGATATCTTTGACTTTTTTCTCGTCATGATAATCGATCTCCGCCTGAACATATGCTTTTTCATGAGGCTGAATTTTCAGATCTTCATTTTTGAGTAGTTCAGCAGCCTTATCGATGAATGCTTTGGCTCGTTTCTCGTTTTCATAGTTCGCTTGAGATAGCCCCCAATATGCCATCAGACACTTATCATCATTAGCTAGAATGGCACGGAATGATCGTTCTGCCTCGTAATACCAAAAACCGTGGAGCTGTTTGAGTCCCTGATTAAAGTATGCCTGACCCTTGTTCCATGCAGACGTGATTGGTAAATCGACATTTCCGCAGGATTTCATGAGAGGGCCTGCTTGGCGGGGCCCCTCATTAAATGCATGGCCATTGTGGGAATGCCCTTCAGGAATTAGGGTGTTGTCTGCATCTTGTGCCGACAAACAAGTTATCAAAAGTGGCAGTAAAATCAGTCTGGTCATTGTTCACAAAGAAATTTTTTCTATCCATGGCTCAATACGAGCAGCTTACAATCTATATTTTGGGTAATTTCTAATCTTGGTGGCGGCATACCAGCCACTTATGGTAAGTCATTAGGATCTGCTGGTGTTATCATTTGTCGATAGATCACGGGAATTCAAGCAGTTGCAAAATGGCACTTGATTCCGATAATCCACTGAATTAATTTAACTTCATGATCAAACTAATTTATGCACTTTGCGCCTTATCTTTTCTGCCTTTGGTTTCATGTGTCGATACATCTCAATCAGCACGAAAGCCAATGGGTCCAATATCTAGCGAAAGCGACATGCCGTGGAATCGGCCAACAGGTCCTGAAGGGGCAGGAGCACTGGGTATTCTTGATCAGCGATGATTTCGCTGGTTGTATATGATTGTAATGATAAGTAGGGTTTCTTAGAAAAACTGGTTAGAATGCGCGCTATGATTTGTTGGTAAACACTTTTAGCTGATTTTTCAGATGTAACATAATGTATTATGAAAGTATTCCACAACTATAAGAATGTAAATTTTTTGGGGGTATTAGCAATTGGGCTATTACTACCCATGACTAACGGGCTATCGGGTGAGCAGGCTGTGGCTCCTGATGCGCCTCAGCCTGAGTTGAAAAAAGCTTTTATTGACGGTGTCGGTCAAGGCTGGAGAGCCTTATCTGAAAATGATTTTGTCAATGTGAATTGCAAGCCGGGTACTTGGACATGGAAGGGTGGGCATGCGTTTTGCACAGGCGATCCTATTGGGGTGATCAGAATGAAACATCCGATTAAAAACTTTGAAATGGTTTGTGAGTGGATGCACAAAAAGCACGCTGGTAATTCTGGTGTGTTTGCATGGGCTAGCCAGGTTTCGATTGATAAATTGGCTGCCGGTAGAGGTAATTTGCCTGATGGGATTGAATTTCAGGTGCTGGATCTTGGGTATGAGACAAATTGGCAGAAGAAGAAGGGGAAACCCTCGGATTGGTTTACCTCGCATGGAGATGTTTTTCCGACTGGGCCGGCCAAGATGAAGCCATTCATGCCGGTAGCACCTAATGGTAAGCGCAGTTTTCCAACGAAGCGTCTGACCAAGGGAATCAACAAGTGGAATCATTATTATATCCGTGCCATCAACGGGGAAGTTCGATTGTGGGTGAATGGGGAGGAGGTGTCGGGAGGAACTGCCTGCGATCCCGCCGAAGGGTATCTTTGTCTCGAGTCGGAGGGTTCTCCAGTCGAGTTCAAAAATATACGTATCCGCTTGTTGCCTTAGCGGTGATATGGTTCGCCACGTTGGATGGTTGCTACTCGGTAGAGCTGTTCTAACAAAACAACTAGCGCTAGTTCATGCTGCAGTGTCAGGGGTGAAAGTGCCCAGACAAGATGCGCCTCATCTCTGAGTGCTTTTGTGTGCCCATTTGAGGCTCCAATCAGGTAACTCGCCCGCTTGATTCCGCGCATTTCCCATTCTTGATTTTTTTTGGTCAGTTGTGATGTTGTTAGGTTTTCTCCGCGCTCGTCCATGACTATGCGTAGAGTGCCTTCGCTTGCTTCACGGAGACGCTGAGAAACATCCAGACTGCTGCCATCTTTGAGGATTTTGAGCTCGTAGGAGCCGTAGCGTGTCAGTCGCTTGAGATACTCAGCCGTGCCTGTTTTTGCGTATGCGAGTGCAGGTTTTCCG
>JABHEX010000035.1 GCA_018676385.1 Akkermansiaceae bacterium | reverse complement strand
CCTGTTACTTATCTTTTTTGTTATTCTGGCACGCGCACAAGATGATAGCCACATCCAGTGGCAACCCGCCAAGTTACCTGATGTTAAAACAGCATCAAATCCTCTCGCCACAGTTTCCATCGACTCAAGCTTCAAGATCTATCTCGACGGCAAGGAAACCTCAGCAGACGAACTTGCTGGTGCGCTCAATGGAATTCTAGGTGATAACTCATCTGGCCAACGCAACGTGTTCTTGAAAGTACATAAAGAAGCGAAAGCATCACACTTTGAGCCCGTTATTGCCGCAATTAGCGAAGCAGGCGGTGACCTGATCCATATTCTTGAATCCGAAGACAATCCCACTAACCAATGAAAGGCAAAACAGCCCCCAACCAACCGGACCGCACCTCCATGGCCAGCACTAATGCCGACTTGCGCGAACTCAAAACCAACTCCAACGCTACTGTGCGGGAGCTTAAGGAATTCCTGAGTGAGCTCCGCGGCAAGAGCCCCCAAGAAATGCTTGGTGTAGTGGCATCCAGCCAGCTCTTTCGCGCCATCATTCTATCCCTCGGCTTAGTCACTACCACCATATTACTACTCACCGCCATTCCTTATTTTTTCGGCGAAAAACCTGCTCTACCTGCTAAAACCGAATCCGCAACAACAGCCCCCACTACTGTCCCTCCTACTGTCCCTCCTAGCTTAACACCCGACGCCACCGGTATTAAAGCCCCTGTCGAACTGGCACCTCTCGGCGTCAACGACAAGCTACTTGCACCAACCAACACTAACCCGCTTGAGGGGGGAGGAGACGACTTCCTCAAGGACCTCGAGTAATTCATAATCACCCACCAATGCGCGCGCACTTGGCCATCCCGCTCACCGTCATTTACGCGGCTCTGTGGTGCTTGTTTTGGGTCGATTCCTACGTCTGGTTTCGATTTGAAAAATGGTCTCTGTTAGTTGGATTCCTATCAGCTCTTCCCGTATGTCATTACTGGATTCGCAGGCATAGAGGTTCATCTATCATTACGCGCCGCGCCATTCTGAGCATTTCTTACATTCCATTATGGCAACTCATTGCCTACCTACCTCTACTCAATCACTCGTATTCTCTGGCAGAAACCATCAACCAGATCGGCATCGCCGTAGCATTTTTTCTCGGGCTCATATGGGCGGTCTGGTGGACCGATCATGAAACCAAAAGCACCCCCGAATCAACTCATAAAAAACGCATATGGGATCCTCGCCAATTAGTCGCTTGGTACTTTGGCAAAAAAAACAACAAACTTCGGCAGTCCCTATTTACCCTCATCAGCTATACCTTTACGTTTGGACTGATATCCTTGGTTCTGACACGCCTTACCGGCTGTAGCATCTATGAGGCCCCACTCGGGGGCGGCAAAGAAAAACAGCTTAAGCAGATCGTCAAAATCAAAAAAATCATCAAAAAGAAATACGTAATCAACCCCTACAGTAGCATACTCTTCAACCCACCGCCTATTGATGACGTGAAGCTTCAGGTCCTCGAAGTCACTGAACACCTCTATAAAATCGGCCATGGAAAAAGTGACGGAGCTGGATTCTCTGCTGGCACCATACGTGGAAAAGTACGCTTCATCCGCTTGAAATACGACGGCGGTGACTGGCAACAGGACATGAACCGTGGCGCCGATCTTAATTTACTCACCGAGTATGGCATTCGCACCGGCCACCCAGTGAGTGATCGGCCGGAACCGATGGAGATCGGTCGACTCAAAAGTTTTCCACCACGAAAAAGCCCGCCTATGGTTTACATGACAGGCCAGCAAAAAATAATCCTGAGCGCTAAGGAAATTAAAATCATGCGTAACTATTTGTTAGAATGTCACGGAATGCTCTTTGGCGACAACGGAGGCAGCTCCCGCTGGGAAGGTCAGTTCGTTTCGATCATGAAAAATATCCTCCCGAGAGTGGAACCCATCTCGGTCTACCTCGACCACACGATTCATCGCATACCATACCCGCTGCCCCGCCTCCCGATCGTAGCCCCACACGGTCGATCCAACGCTCTTGGATGGGTCGTTGACGGTAGATTAGTAGCGTATTACCATCCGGGGGATATCGGTGATGCTTGGGCTGATGGACATTCCGGCGTCCCGCGCGAGGTATGGGAGTCTAGCTACCAACTTGGCGTGAACATCATCTACTACGCCCACGCCGAGTATAACAAATGGCTCGAAAGAACCAAAAAATAATGATGCGCTCTCTCTCACTATTTCTATTTCTCACCGCCAGCTCAATGACTGAGGGGGCTTTAACGAGCTTGCAACAGATCAATATTAAAACGTTCGAAAAGATGCGCCAAGTCGAACGCTACCAGATCAAGATCGCGGAGAAACATTTCCTCAGCGGCAAACATAAGATCGCTTTGGCCGAGTACGAAAAGTTTCTCACCCTCTACAAAAACAGCCCCGGCGCACCCTACGCCCAACTGATGTGGAGCCACACAATGATGAAGTTGAAAAAACCTAAAACCGCCCTACGTGACGGTTTTCAATCAGTGATCGACTACTGGCCAAAATCCAACGAAGCCACCATCGCCGCCTACTGCATGGGATCTGCCTATCGCACCATGGGTGAGGTCAAGGACGCCCAGAAATCATTTCGGTTCCTCATTACAGAATACCCCAACCATGAAATCGCCATCCGCGCGCGTCTAGACCTACTCCACTACGCTCGTCTTCATCAGGACATGGAAGAACGCCTGAGGCTGCTTAACGAACTCACTTACATAGTCAAACGAACCAAAGTTTCTCAACAAGCCTGCATCACGGCCTGCCACGAACTCGCTAAACTGCATTGCTTTGCCCAGAAACTCGACGAAGGCAAAAAAGCCCTCGCCACCACTTACACTGGAGCCGCTCTTTTCGATCAGGTCTACAACCTTTCCACCCAGACCGTCCACCACCTGCTCAGAGACCCTAAAACCAAAGCTGCAGCCCTCAAACTTGGCGACCAAATCATCAGTAAACTTAGAGCTGAAACTGCCGTCCGACCGAAACTCACCACCAAGTTTCTCTACCAAGTCGCCGATCTACACAATACTCTCGGACAGCCCAGCGAAACAATGAAAGTCTACGAAGAAATAGGCCAACTTTTAGGCGTGAACGACAGCCTGCGTGGCCGCATTGCGAACTGGTATATTGCACGAAAAAAACCTGATGACGCCCGCCGAATCTACGGCGAGTTCGATGACAAGGCAACCGGCCTGAAACACATCGCTGACATGTTCCTCAAGGAAGGAAACATCACCAAAGCAATCGATATCTTTCGCGAATTGATCAATATCGATGGCGACAACTCAGGTGTCTATCTTTGGTCGATTGCAGGATGCTACGAAAAACTCTCCAACTGGGGAAAAGCCATCGCTTGCTACCGCCAAGTCGACCGCTTCCCCTCCGACTACTTTGCGATTGCCAAATGCCACCGTCGTCTCGGCGAACAAAAAGATGCTGTAATACTCTACCAACAAATAAAAATTGCGGGAAAATCAGCCCCCGAAGCCACTCTGCAAATTGGCTTCACATACGAAGAGGCCAAGGAGAAGGAAAAAGCTATCCGCACATTTCAACTCACCTGCAAGCGCTATCCAAAATCCCGCCAAGCCAGCATAGCCCACTCACACCTACAAAATAAGTACAACATCAACGTGACGCTCGGTGGCACTGAAGAGGAGTGATCTACCAACCGATACATAAGCTGGAAAATTGACCAGCCACTGCTTTTTTAGAAGCTTT
>JABHEX010000343.1 GCA_018676385.1 Akkermansiaceae bacterium | reverse complement strand
CAGCAGCAGCGGGTTGCCATTGCCCGTGCACTCGTAAATTCTCCGGAAATTATCTTTGCAGATGAGCCGACTGGCAATCTGGATTCCGACAACGGAGCTCAAGTCATGGACATGCTGATGGGGCTTTCTAGTGAGGATGGTGCCACCTTAGTGGTGGTCACTCACGATGAGAGCTTAGCTGAGCATGGTGACCGAAAGCTTGTCATTATGGACGGGAGAATTGCAGAGGAAGCTGCGATGGCGTAAAAAGGCGTGTTCAATTCCCTTAATTCGTGTTTTAAACACGTCCACATTTGTAATAAATCATGAGTGAAACTAAAAAAATCTGGCTCGACGGAGCGATCGTCGATGAATCTGAGGCAAAGATCTCCGTGTTTGACCACGGCTTGCTGTATGGCGATGGTATTTTTGAGGGTATTCGATTCTACAATGGTCGAGTTTTTCGCCTTGAGGAGCACGTCGAGCGTCTTTTTCTCTCCGCGAAGGCAATTCTTTTGAAAATGCCCTGGACCGAGCAGGAGGTCATTGAGATTGTCTGTGATACCATCCGAGCGAATTGTCTTACTGATGGATATGTCAGATTAGTGGTTACCCGAGGAAGTGGTGGTTTGGGTCTAAATCCCTACCTTTGCAAAAAGCCATCCATGTTTTGTATAGCCGCGGCGATCCAGCTTTACCCCGTGGAGCACTATGAGAAAGGTCTTCAGCTGGTCACCTGCTCAACTCGCCGTCCAAGTCATGCTACGCTCAGCCCGCAGGTCAAATCATTAAACTACCTAAACAACGTCATGGCAAAAGTCGAGTGTATTAAGGCAGGTGTTATGGAAGGTCTCATGCTCAACGACGAGGGAACAGTAGCTGAGTGTACCGGCGATACTGTTTTCATTGTTAAAAACGGAGTTGTTATTACACCCAAAATTTCAGATGGTGCACTAGATGGTATTACTCGAGCTGTGATCTTTGATCTCTGTGAGCGTATGAATATTGATATCATTGAAGACACAATCACCCGATACGATGTATACACTGCAGACGAGGTCTTTTTAACAGGGACCGCTGCGGAGGTTATCCCGGTAGTCAATATTGACGATCGGGAGATTGCTGATGCCGTCCCGGGTCCAGTCTATAAGCAGTTACTTGAGGGGTTTCGTGAGGAAGCGCAAAATACAGGAACAGCCATCTAACAATAACATTGGGTTGCTTATCATGTTTTACCACTTGCCAGCGCCTTACTAAGTCTGAAAGAATAGCTACATGTCTGTCGAAGGAGCTCTCAGTAAATACCTCGTTAAGCCCGAAGGGAAGTTCACGCTTACTGATCGGGAAACCAATGATAAGTCGCTGTTTGACGGAGAAAAAGAGGATCATGATCCATATCTGGATGAGCTTAGAGAAGAGCTTAAGATCCAGCAGAATCACCTCTATGCTGAGAATAAGAACCGTTTGCTTGTTGTCATTCAGGCCATGGACACCGGTGGTAAAGATGGTACTGTAAAAAGTGTTTTTTCTAAAGTTGATCCTCAGGGTATACATGTCGAGCCTTTCAAAAAACCGAGTGAAGATGATTTGGCACATGATTTTTTATGGCGTGTTCACTCGCAGGTACCTCGCAATGGTCAGATTGTTGTGTTCAACCGCAGCCACTACGAAGACATCATCGCGGTCAGAGTGAAAAAGATCTATCCCAAAGAAATTTGGAAACCGCGATACCAGCACATTATAGACTTTGAGCGTATGCTTGCTGAGGAAGGCACTACCATTATCAAGCTTTTCTTACATATCTCTAAAGATGAGCAGAGGAAGCGCTTGCAAGCGCGTCTCGAGAATGTTGTTAAACACTGGAAATTCAACCCAGACGACCTGAAAGATCGGGCACGCTGGGATAATTTTCAGCAAGTCTATGAAGATGTGATTCGGAAAACCTCCACGGAACACGCACCATGGTATGTCATTCCTGCTGATAGAAAATGGTATCGCAACCTCGTGGTTGCGCGTATCATTGTAGATACGATGAAGGGTCTGGACATGAAATTTCCTATCGCCGACTGGATGGCAGAAGATATTGTTATTGATTAGTTCATGTGAAAATGGCGGCTAGCACCACAGAGATAAACTTGCAAACCAACGGCAAGGGGACTTATGAGATTACTGATGAGGTCAACCGCGTAGTCGCCGAGTCAGGTGTATCTAACGGCACGGTTACTATTTTTGTCCAGCATACTAGTGCGAGCACAGTGATCATGGAAAATGCTGACCCGAGCGCGCGCACGGACTTGCACGCGTTTTTTGATCATTTGGTACCAGAAGATACTCCCTATTTTGTACATACTTACGAAGGTCCAGATGACATGCCGTCTCACATCCGTATGGCTCTCACTCGAAGCAGTGAGGTAATCCCCATTATTAACGGTCGTGCCACGTTAGGAACTTGGCAAGGGGTGTTTCTCTTTGAACACCGTCATGCCCCGCACACACGTAGGATCAGTTTTGCGGTGGTGGGCGAGTAAGGCGGTGGTGTTTAAAGACAGAACTACAGCATGATGGGCCTTAGGTATTGCGATAAGCGAGATTTCATCACATCATAGGCACTTTAATAGTTGCCGTAGTCTTATTCCATTTGCCTCTTCAACTGGCCAAAACTGATGAGTTTTTTGGCTTTCTCGTCCCATAGTCGGAAGGCGAGGGACCTGAAGCTTCCCCGCAGAGTCATGGGGTCGACCTTGGCAAACATAGGGTCGGAATTGTGGCATCGCTCGAGGTTGTAGTTGGGTATTTTAGCACTGAGGTGATGAATATGGTGGAAGCCGATGTTACCCGAGAACCACTGTAGTACTTTGGGTAATTTATAAAATGAGCTACCCTTTAGTGCGGCGTCTGTGTAGTCCCAGTTCTCACTTTGCTCCCAATATGCGTCCTCATACTGATGTTGCACATAGAACAACCAGAATCCACCGCCGCCTGCTATTGCCATGGCGATGACTTGGCATACCAACCATGGGATAAATCCAAAAATAGTGATTAAGCCCCAAGCGAGAGCGACAATGGCGATGTTCATTACCCATACGGAAACTTTCTCGCGTCGCTTTGCCCTTCTGAAGGGAAGGCGTTGTACACCCACAAAAATAGCCAGTGGCGCGATCGCAAATAATACAAATGGATTACGTGACACACGGTATTTGAATTTCCCCCAGCTACTTGATGCGAGATACTCGTCCACTGTCAGCGTTGGCACATCTCCTACTCCTCGGCGTTCTAGGTTTCCTGTAGTAGCGTGGTGTGTGTTGTGTTCCCACCTCCAGTGATAAAATGGAGTGAAGGTCAGTAGACCGGTAATGAATCCCCATGCAGCGTTCGCTTTTTTTGATTTGAAAAATGAGCCATGACCACAGTCGTGAAAAATAATAAAGACTCTGATGAGAACACCCCCTGCGAGGATAGCTATTGGAACCGTGAGCCACCATGAGACAGAAAGACTCAGATACATGCAATACCACAGCAACGCATATCCTCCGACTGAGTTCAGGATCTGCCATGTTGCGCGCCAACGATTGGGTTTTTGGAATTCTGCCACAAGTGGCTTCCAGCGGTTAATTTCTTTGCGTTGCGCCGCTTTCTTTTCTTTTTGTACGGAATCGTTTTGATTCGTTTTATCGGAAGGAACGCTGTTGTCCTGGTGCTCCGCTAGACGCGGTTCCAGCTTGGTGACGGAATTGGTATTCACAATAGCCATAAAGTTGTGCCACACAGTAATAGCAAATTTACCAGTAGCGACTTTTATCTTACCTGATTATTACGAATTAGATATGTTTAAGCTCTGACGAAGATCATACTGACCTGCCTGTTCATAGATCTTCCAAATGTGTATAGCCAGCTGGATAATTAATCATTGGAACAATAAATATTATCTATGCCTCTGCAATATCCTCTGCGGGGTAAGTCCAGATTTCGCTGAGCGTGGGGTGGTAGTGGGGGACTTTAGCGAGCTGGTTGGCGGTGGCATGGAATGACATAGCCACGACGATTTCGTGAATTATCTCGGTGGCCTCCGGACCGATAACGGAGCCGCCCAGGATTTCCTTGGACTCTGCATCGGCGATGAGTTTAACAAACCCATGTTCAGTGCCGTGTACCATAGACTTGCCATGATCGTTGAAGGGGTAGGTTTCAACGAGTATTTTTAGGCCTTTGGCTGTGGCCTCTAGCTCAGTGATGCCTACGCTAGCGACTTGGGGCTCTGTGAAGATGCCGTAAAGTTTGAGGCGGTAGCTGATTTGCTCGAGGTCAGATTTCCCGTTGATCACCCGGTGGGCATTGCGCGCGGCGATCTCACCCTGTTCGATAGCGATGTGAACAATCTCGTGGGGACTGGCGACATCGCCAGCGCCAAAAATGTTTGGCTGCGAGCTTTGCATCGTGTGGTTCACGGCAATTTTGCCACGGTCTAGCTTAATGCCTGCATTCTCGGCGGCGAGTGTGCCTGAATTCGGTTTTCGGCCTAACGCACATAAAATTTCTGCCGCCTCGACGCTTCGTTGCTCGCCGTTTTGTGTGAAGTGCACGCGCTTGAGGCCATCGGGTGTGATGGCGACTTTTTCCAACTGCGTGCCGCAAAACACATCAAGATTGCGCGCCTTGAACGCCCCTTGTAAGGTGTCGGCGAGATCGTGAT
>JABHEX010000342.1 GCA_018676385.1 Akkermansiaceae bacterium | reverse complement strand
CGCCGTTATGCATCGGTAAAAAATGCGCCGAAAACCGCGTGATTCGAGGCCCAGAATAGTGCGCTGCAGAAATCTCCTGCCCGGGAGAAAAGACAAAAAAACTGCCCGGTTTGACCGGATACATCTGACCATCACAGCTCAGATATCCTTCACCAGCAATCGCCACCCAAAAATTATAGTGTGGCTGGTCACGCGTCTCCCACCTCCAGTGCTCGACTTCCGTGCACAGGTAAGGAAACCACGGACGATCAACCAGCATGACACCGTCAAATCCCGAGGCAGTTATGGATTGAGACCCACTCACACAATGATGAAATAATGCAAATACATGATGATGCAATCCATTTTATCAGTAATCGTGTTTTGCTATTAATGATTCGTGATCAGATCAGAATATCTCAACTCCATCTTCGGGCTGGAGGGCAAAGTCGCCGTAGTCATTGGCGGAACCGGTGTTTTATGTGGAACCATGGCAGAAGCACTCGCCGCTGCCGGCGCTGAAACCATCCTCGTAGGCCGCAGTGAGGAAAAAGCCAAGGAACGCCTCAAAACTATCCATGCCGCTGGCGGAAAAGCCTACTTTGAACAAGTCGACGTAAACTCCAAAGCATCCATCGAACAACTTCTCGCCAGCGTATTAGAAAAATCTGGGAAAGTAGATATCCTCGTCAACGGCGCAGGAATCAACTCCCCCACCCCAATCTTCGACATCGAGGAAGATGAATTCGATAGCATCCTCAAAACCAACCTCAAAGCTGTCCTGTTCGCCTCCCAGGTATTCGGCAAATACCTCGTCGACCGCAATGATGGTGGCAGCATCATTAACATCGGCTCAATGAGTGGCGTCATTCCACTCTCACGCGTCTTTACATACTCCGCTACCAAAGCCGCCGTTCACAACCTTTCCAAAAACCTCGCCCGCGAGTGGGCCGAGCAAGGAGTCAGGGTCAATACCATTGTTCCCGGGTTCTTTCCCGCCGAGCAAAATAAAAAAGTCCTCAACCCTGAACGCGTCGCCAGCATCATGGGCCACACCCCAGCAAACCGCTTCGGCGAACCCGATGAACTCGTCGGCGCCACCCTCTTATTAGCCAGCGATGCCTCCAGCTTCATGAACGGCGCCGAAATCGTCGTCGATGGCGGCTACGCCTCGATGACCATTTAATTTGGTAGGGTCGTTTCGCCGAGACGACCGGCCACAACCTAAGAATTCCTAATGCTCAATTTCTAATTCGTAATCACACCATGTCTTACCTGCACGACAACTTCCTCCTCCCAAACAAAACGGCGGAGCGTCTCTACCACGAAGTAGCTGCATCTCAGCCAATCATGGATTACCACTGCCACCTACCTCCTGAGGAAGTAGCAGAAAACGTCGGCTTCTCCAACCTCGCCGAGATGTGGCTCGGCGGCGACCACTACAAATGGCGCGCCATGCGAGCCGCGGGTGAGCCAGAACATCTGGTGACCGGAAAAGATACCAATCCAAAAGAAAAGTTCGACGCCTGGGCACGCACCATCCCACAGACAGTTAGGAATCCACTGCACCATTGGACACATCTGGAACTAAAGCGCTACTTCGATACCGACCTCGTCCTAAGCCCCGACACAGCGGATGAGATCTGGGAAATTGCCAACGCAAAAATCACCAGCGATAGCTTTACTACACAGTCCATTTGCAAAGAATTCGACATCCGCGCCATCGGCACCACGGATGACCCTATCGACTCACTTGAGCACCATATCGCTTTTTCAAAGTCTGGGCATCAAACAAAAATGTTCCCGACGTTCCGACCCGACAAAGCGATGCTCACCGCTGATGTCATGGCATGGAACACATGGACCGACCAGCTAGCAGAGGTAGCCAGCACCTCCATCACCTCCGCCACGGATTTTCTAACATCCCTCAAATCACGTCACGATTTTTTCCATGCAACTGGATGCCGACTTTCCGATCACGGACTTGAAGGCTGCCCGTTTATCCCATGTTCAGACAGCCAAGCGGATCACATTTTCAGCAAGCTTCGCGCGGAGGAATCCGTCAACGCCGACGAAGCAGAACAATGGATGACCTACATCATGCAGCACGTCGCACGATGGAATGCCGCACGCAACTGGACCATGCAACTACACATCGGACCGATCCGTAACAACAACACCCGCATGTTCAATCAGCTCGGCCCCGATACCGGCTACGACTCCATGCTAGATGAACCAATCATCCGCAAAATGGCATCCTACCTCGATAGCCTCGCCATCGATGACGCACTACCAAAAACCATTTTCTACCACATCAACCCCGCTATGCTCTACCCGCTTGCCACACTCATGGGCAGCTACCAAGATGGTTCAACACCAGGGAAAATGCAGCTCGGATCAGGCTGGTGGCACATCGATACACTCGACGGCATGCATACCCAAATCAACGTGCTTTCCAGCGTCGGCCTGCTCTCCAAGTTCGTTGGCATGCTCACCGACTCACGCAGCTTCCTCAGCTTCCCACGCCACGAATACTTCCGCCGACTGCTCTGCGGAATCATCGGCAAAGAAGTCGAGTCCGGGTTAATTCCCAACGACAACAACCTGCTCGACTCCCTCGTCGAAGGCATCTGTTTTAAAAACGCGCAAAACTATTTTCAATTTCCTAACACATAACAACTCAACACCATGAAAATACTACTCACCACCACATCCTATCAGGACTGCCCGGGAGACCACCACGCACTCCTCGAAAGCACCGGAGCAGAAATCATTCGCGAACGCGGCCCACTTCCCGAGTCACGCATGTTAGAACTTGCCGGCGACATTGATGCCTTCCTCTGTGGCGACGATGAAATCACCCAAGCCGTGATCGATAAGTCCCTACCCAAGCTCAAGGTCATCGCCAAATACGGCATCGGCGTGGATAAAATCGACGTCGCCTATGCTACCGAGAAAAACATCCCTGTGAGCTTCTGCCCAGGAGTAAACCACACCACCGTGGCTGAGCACGTCTTCATGCTCATGCTCTCACTCAATAAAAACCTTATCGAGCAAACCAATACTATCACCTCAGGAGGGTGGAAGCGCATGACAGGTCACGAGATCATGGGTAAAACCATCGGCATCATCGGACTTGGTCGCATAGGTAAAGAAGTCGCCATCCGCGCCAACGCCTTTGGCATGAATTGCCTCGGATACGACGTCTACTGGGACGAATCATTCGCATCGGAGCACAACGTCAAACGCGCTTCCAATGTCGACGATCTGTTGAAAGCATGCGACATCGTCTCCCTGCACACCAACCTCACCGATGAGACAAACGAAATGATCAACTCCAACTCCATCGCCCTGATGAAAGACAGCGCCATCCTCATCAACTGCGGTCGTGGTGAACTGATCAACACCGCTGATGTTGTTGCCGCATTAGAAAACGAAACAATCGCCGGCTACGGTGCAGATGTCCTCGATGAGGAACCACCATCAGAAGACCACCCACTGCGAACCGCAAAAAATTGCCTCCTCACCCCCCACGTCGGCTCACGCACATTCGAAAGCGTGCAACGCCAAGCTGGCATGGCGACACAAAATCTCGTTAACCTACTCAAGGGAGAAAAAGCAGTTGCTCAAGTCAACGACGTCGAGCCCCCCGCAGCACTCATCTAATTTCCTACCAACAATTTCATGTCCGAACAATTCTACGTCGTCCCCTTTGCCCAGCACAACGATCTGGTTCGCAAAGCCTACCAACACCGCGGCTACACGGCTGAGGAATCTGCTAAGGCAGCACGGTTCTCAGACTTAGCTGCCCAGCACGGCATCCGCACCCACAATGCAATCAAGGCACTACACCTCGACCACCTGTTCGGCTCAGCCGCCGGTGGCTGCACACCAGCTGCTCAAATCGAAAAAATAGATTCTAGATTCGCCGCCAGTGAAATCTGGAATGCTAACAAAAAACTCGGCCAAGCCACCGCTTACGATGCCATCGATAAAGCCATAGAACTCGCTGATCAATTCGGCATCGGCCAAGTCTCCGTCGACAACGCCTTTCACTACCTCTGGGGCGGAGGTTACGTCATGGAAGCCGCAAAACGCGGTTATATTGCCTACACAAACTGCACCGCTGCACTCGCAGAAGTCGTTCCATTCATGGGCAAATTTCCCACTCTGGGAACTAACCCACACAGCTGGGGATTCCCCACGACAGACGCCTGTGGATTTCCTATAGTCATCGACTGGGCAACATCCGTCATCGCCATGGGCCGCGTGCAACAATTCCAGCGCGAAGGCGTGGCACTGCCACCCAACGCCGCCGTTGATAAAGACGGGAATCCAACCACCGATGCGAACGAGGTCAATGCACTCATGCCTTTCGGCGCTCACAAAGGCTACGGACTCAGCCTGATCAATGAGATCGTTGGTGGATTTATCGGTGGCAGCCTGCCCACCATCCGCAGCCGTGAAATTCCTGATGGAGAAAAACGCACACCCGCATTCTACTTCCAGGTCATCCATCCAGACGCCATTTCCGGCGGCGCTTTTGCTAAGGGGCGCAACCAAATCGAAAACGTCAGAGCCGTCATCGACGATATCCTCGGACATGGTAACGAAAATTGCCTACTCCCCGGCCAGCTCGAAGCCGAGTGGGCAAAGCGGGTTGAACAAGCAGACGGACTGCTTTTCTCCGCCGCAGAAATTGATGCCTTTAATGAAATAGCCACAGAATGCGGCACATCGCCATGGGACATCAACGACCTAAAGTCTGAGTAATCAACCACAGTTATCAAACCTAACACATAACACCCAATTCCAATGTCTATCGATATCAAACCATCCGACTCCTGTGAATACGCCTGCGTCTCGCTCGGCGAAGTCATGCTCCGCCTCGATCCCGGTGAGGGACGCTCCCACACTACCCGCCAGTTTCAGGCATGGGAAGGCGGAGGCGAATACAACGTCACACGTGGTCTACGCCGCTGCTTCGGGTTAAAAACCGCCGTCATCACAGCATTTGCCGACAACCCCGTGGGGCGCTTAGTCGAAGACTTCATCATGCAAGGCGGCGTCGATACCGATCTCATCAAGTGGGTCGACTACGATGGCATCGGCCGCACCGTGCGCAATGGACTGAACTTCACCGAACGTGGATTCGGCATCCGTGGCGCCGTTGGCTGTCCCGACCGTGGCAACACCGCAGCCAGCCAGCTCACGGTTGGCGATATCGATTGGGAGGAAATTTTCGGCAATCGTGGCGCTCAATGGTTCCACACTGGCGGCATATTCGCAGCCCTCAGTGCAACAACACCAGACGTCGTTCTAGAAGCCGTCAAGTGTGCCAAAAAACACGGCACCATCGTCAGCTACGACCTCAACTACCGCCCGTCACTCTGGAAAGACTTCGGCGGACTGGAAAAATGCCAGGAAGTCAACCGCGAGATCGCCCAATACGTTGATGTCATGATTGGCAACGAGGAGGACTTTACCGCATGCCTCGGGTTTGAGGTCGAGGGTGTGGATGAAAACATCTCTCACATCCCTGTCGAGGCATTCAAAAACATGATCAAGACCGCGACATCACAGTTCCCCAACTTCAAGGCAACAGCCACCACTCTACGCGCTGTAAAAACCGCCACTGTAAACGACTGGAGCGCCATCGCATGGCACGACGGCGAGTTCTTCGAGTCGATCCAGTTTCCCGGCTTGGAAATCCTTGACCGCGTCGGCGGCGGCGATAGCTTTGCCTCTGGTTTGATTTACGGATTCCTCACCGAAAACGACCCACAACAAGCCGTCAACTACGGCTGTGTCCACGGCGCTCTCGCCATGACTACGCCCGGAGACACCACCATGGCATCACTCAAAGAAGTACAAAAAATCATGG
>JABHEX010000341.1 GCA_018676385.1 Akkermansiaceae bacterium | reverse complement strand
TACAATGTGCAACAAGTGAGTGCGCAAACTATTGAATTGCAATAGTTACACAAGCGTAGAAAAATCGTGCAGATTGGATGGTGAGTTACACATAAGTTACACACTAACTATTGATAGTTGGTAAATGATTGATATTAAACAAGAAAACATTAACGTTACTACTGAGTGGGAATAATAAATAAAACTAAACTTAAAGGCAGGGGTAACCTAAATGTATCTTCCCCCACATTTTGAAGAAACTACCGAAAATGAAATTGCAAAGTTAATTGAGCAATTTCCGTTAGCAACTATTGTGTGCTATTCCGATGGTGATTTTATTGCAAACCACATCCCTCTATTGCGTGTAGAACAAAATTTATTCGTAGGGCATGTCGCTAAAGCTAATTCTTTGCATTCACTTTTCCCAAACGGAATGAGTGCAATAGCAATTTTCAATTCAGAGGATGCCTACATTTCTCCCAATTTGTATCCAACAAAAAAAGAGACACACCTGCATGTTCCTACTTGGAATTATCAAGTTGTTCACTTACACGGAAAGATCACATTTGACCACTCAAAAAAGGCAAAACTGTCCGTAGTTGGAAAACTTACAAAAATGTATGAGAAAATGCATTTTGGTGCAAAGGAATGGAAGATGTCTGATGCTCCCGCAGATTATATGGAGCAAATGTTAGATAACATTGTTTCATTTAACTTTGATGTACAAAAAATATTAGCAAAAAGTAAAGTGAGTCAGAATAGGGAAAAAGTAGATTTTAACTCCGTTGCTGAGGCTATGGGTGACAGCAACAAATTTTTCCTATCAAATACAATGAACCGAATAAAAGGTGCTGAATAATCCATTCTTTGATTTTTTAAAGAAAAGTTGAGAAGAGTGACTGTCTAATAAAAAACGTTAAAAAGAGGACCCTCCCGCAAACCTTTGCTACATAAAGTTATGTTTGGAGTAGGGCATTAAGGTTACAATTTTTGTAACTCAGCATCTGCTAAAGTGTTGATATGAAAAGGGTTTTGAGAGGTTATGAAAACAAGAAAAATGGGCAAGAGTTACAAAGTAGTTACAAACTTCAGAATGCCACTTGTAAACCATTGTTCTTACAAGGTTTTTTATAACACTACTGTTGAGTGGGAGTAACGGGGTGACGCTAAACTATTGATTTATATAGGTTTGCGAGTTGCAAAGAAGTTACAAAGAGCCCCGTTTTTGGGGCTTTTTTACAAGCGAAGTTACAAACGGTAGCGATTATTGCGCATCATAAGTATCATGTATGAGTGCTAAGCGTACTTGACGCTGATACACATGTGATGGGGCTTACCATGTATGAGCACGTTAACTCAGAGAGGTAAGCATGACAGCAGCAGCCCGTGTAGCATTAGTGATAGACAATACGAGAACTCAAAAACAGCGCAGCAAGCGCACAGCTCCTACCCAGTCCTTCCTAACGGACAAGCACCCTATCTACGGCGGAAAAGCAGAAATCGTCAGAACCCAGCAAAGCGGTGGGTACTGGCACTTTCGCATGTGGATTAGCGAAGAAAGCAAGTACGTTCGCAAGACGCTGAAAACCAAGCACTTGGATACAGCTGTGGAGCGCGCGGAGAACGAGTTCTTCGCTATCAAAGCCAATCTCAATTCTGGCAAGCGCATCTTCAGCCCTACAGTGCAACAAGCGGCTGAGGAGTACCTCAAGCATCGTTGGGAGGTGGACGTTAAGCGCGGCTCCATCACTGAGGGGCGCTGGGGCACCATCAAGTCGCAGCTGAATCACTTTGTGGCATATTGCGGCATTGTGGGACGGAGCGAGCGAAGTAGCGTTACCAGACTCAGCGACTTGGAGAGCAAAAGCCTACAGGGCTACTAGCAGTACCGTCAGCAGAAGGGCGCCACAGGCGTCACCATCAGAAATGAGCAAGCCACCATTAACGCTCTGTGAAAATGGGCGTTTGATGAGGGCTTGCACTCAGTACAGCACTACGTGTTTCCTGGTCTTTTGCTCAAAACAGTGATTCGGTCCTCGGCATACAATGCCGTAAGCTTCATTGCTAGCTCGTCATCGATTGGATATCTTCAAAGTCTCGAGGTTCATGGGTCATCTCCATAGCCAGTCAATCAGCTCGACTGTCGTTGAACCTTGCTGAGCTTGGTTGTCCAAGTGGTGAGAAGTTCAGATCCTTTGTGAGTGCGTTTGGTAAAGAAAAATGGCGCGAATATTATTGTTAGAGGACGATGCTCAGCTGCGCAAATGGGTAGCCAAAGGTCTTGGTGAGAAGGGCCACACCGTAGACACGTTTTTCTCTGGTGCTCATGCTTTGACCGCGGCGACACAAGAAACCTACGACTTATTGATATTGGACAGAATGGTTCCTGACGTCGATGGGCTGAAGCTCTTAAAAACTTTAAGGGCCATGGGGGACAAGACGGCGGTGCTTCTTGTGACAGCTCTGTCCGGGGCTGATGAGAGAGTCGAGGGGTTCGAGGCAGGATGCGATGACTACATGGTAAAGCCCTTTGCGTTTATTGAACTATTGGCGAGGGTGGGTATGTTGCTTGGTCGCTCGAGCGAAAAAGCGTCAGGCACAGCAGCTCGGTTGGCCGCTGGTGAACTCAGCATTGATTTACTCTCGAGGGAGTGCTTTCGCCAAGGGCAAAAAATTAGACTGACATCCACTGAATTTAAGCTCCTTGAGTACTTGATGCGAAACCCCAAGCGTCTTGTTACTCGCACCATGCTTCTTGAAAAGGTGTGGGGTTTGAACTTTGATCCGACCACAAGTGTGGTGGAAACTCATATTTCCCGATTGCGCTCAAAAATCGACAATCCCTTTGAACACAAGATGATTGAAACCCTCCGGGGTGATGGTTATGTCTTTGATGCCTAAATTTTTAATCAGGCAATCATACTTCCGACTTGTAGCCAGCCTCTCAGGTGTATTCCTTGTGTTTCAAGGTCTGGTTTGGGTGCTGGTGTCCTCGATCATTGAAGAAACGCTCTGGGAAGCGAATATCGCCGAATTGTATTCTTTGACCCTCGAGTTGGAGAGGGGACACTTGCACGATCATGGAGGAGACGTCTTATGGGGGGTCGGCGATAATATAGATCCCTCGATTCGAAGAGCTTTCATGGACGGAAAATGCGAAGGCTCCTTTTTGCCGGGGTTCGTTCACGTTTTTGAGCTCTACGAGGCTGTTTTTCACGTGGAAGACGAAGATCTTCAATTTGAGGACAGTGATGAAGAGGAAGGCAGTCTAGCTTGGGGGGAAATATTTGAGTTTGCTTACGAAGGCGAAAGTTACATAGGCGAAATGTCCTCAGATGGTCAGACATTGCAGTATGTGGCTGTGAAAATCGATCATCAGCGTGAGCGCATCGAGGCTGTAAGCGCTGGTATATTTTTTACAACCATAGTTACCTTTGTGTCCTTAGTGGCTATCTCCTACGTCATTGCGCTGTCCTCGCAACGTAAAGTGACAAAAATTCAAACAGTACTGTCGTTACTGTCAGACGGAAACTTGAGTGCTCGCTGCGATTTACCACCCAATAACGATGATTTGTCCAGCATAGCCCGAAGGCTTGACGATGCTCTCGAACGCCTGGAGGTGGTTACCGAACAAACCAGGCTTTTTGGTAAGAACTTGGCCCATGATTTACGGACGCCGCTTGCTCGATTGCGCGCGTCGTTAGAGGGTAGCGAAAAGAGGCATGATGATCTTACTGCGGCCTTGACTGAGGTTGATCGCATCGCCTCCATTATTGATGCCATGATGCGAATCGCCAGACTCCAAAGTGAGGTGAGTGCGGCTAGTGTTACGCCCCTTTCCCTCAGCAGTTTTGCTCAGCGACTCTATGAAACTTATGAGCCGGTATTGCCCGAAAGAAAAACACTACTCTTAGAAGTCGATGGAGATTGGGTAATCAGGGCAGATGAAGTATTGCTAGAGCAGGCAATTGCCAATCTTTTACAAAACGCCATTGTCCATGGCGGAGATTACATCACCCTGTTCACCTCAAATGGCGTTATTGGAATCTCAGACGATGGACCGGGAGTCCTTGAAGATCAGTTCGATGAGATAATTAAGCCCTCCGTTCGACTCGATCCATCTCGTGGCGAAGACGGTGCCGGTCTGGGCTTGGCCTTTGTAAAAGCGGTAGCAGATCATCATGGTGCTCGTCTGGTCGTAGAGGCGTTGACGCCGCGGGGAATTAAATTCTCCTTGCAGTTTGATTAAGCCCCCGAAGGAGTTCTTGCCCTATCGAGAATGCAGACCTGAATCAGGGTCGCACTGGTCCTACAAGACTCTGTCAGTTGGTATACAAAAACGTATAGAGAAAGACAGGTGTATGAAAGCTTGACTGGATAACCTTACTGCCACTGCTCATTACATGGGCTTTTGGAGTTTCAAGCATGCTTAATCTGTACCGTCATTCATTTCAGACGCTGATCCGAACCACTCAAGTCCTACTGATTTCCATCACGGTTGTACTGGCTAGCGGTTGCAGTGGTGGCGGCTCAGGGCCCGCTTCTGCTCCCCCGAGTGGTGATGGTGTTGCAGGCGGTGGAGGTACAGGCGGTGGAGGTACTGGTGGTGGAGACACAGGCGGCTCTCAACTGACTCCGGATGCGGATGCGCCTCCTATCACTGCGGCACCTGGAACTGCTTTGCACCACGCTCAAATGTGCGCTCAATATCTGGGTCCAATCCCTGAAATGAGTTGCAGCGATGCACAAGTGGTGCCGATAACGGTTGATGGGGTTGAAGTGTTCGAGACACCCAGTACCTGCGACAAACCTTCAGCGCTCACCGGCACATGTGAGACAGGTGAGCGAATTGCAGCACGTTACATGGGGTCGTACCATAACGGCTTATCTCGACCAGAAGTGGTTTTTGTGAATTTCTGTCGTGATGGGGGAATGGGGGTAATCGGGCACAACTCGGAAACAGGGGCCACATGTTTCTTTCACAAAAGACTCGATACTTTTCCCAATGATGTTGCTCATCCTGGTTCTGATGACCCCGATTCAAATTACGATCAATACTGGCAACCGCCTGCTGAGGTCGCCGCGGATAATTGTCAAGAATGTCACCAAGCCGATCCATGGATTCACTCGCCTTGGATCGATCAATTAGCTGATCCAGCTCATCCTTTACAGACACTGGTGCCAGCAATAGCTACAAAGGACTCGCCTTACATCGTCATCGGAGATGATTTCTCTCAGC